>CAILWD010000326.1 GCA_903837815.1 uncultured Chloroflexota bacterium
AAACCCGATTATGATGCAGACCGCTTCTTCGATGATTATTTCCTGCCCGAAATCAGAAAGAGATACGGAAGGTAGAAACTCAAGCGACTGCCACTTTGAAAGCGGCGGTCGCTTTTTATTTTATGCAAGACTTACGCAAAACTCCCAGCCAATTAGCAAAAATTCGCGAAGCCTAGCGCAGAAAAGCGCTATTCTGCGTAAACGCTGGCGGCAATTCCAATTCCGGGTGTGTTTCAAATAAGTTGATAGCAAGAGCGCTCCAAGGGTTTTGTTGCCAGCCTTCGGGGCGGTTTCAACGGATATGAAACGCGCCCAAATCAGCGGCAGGATTTTTGGATTGGTCGTCTTTTGTTCCAGGTTTGGCTTGACCGGTTCC
This sequence comes from uncultured Chloroflexota bacterium, assembly GCA_903837815.1. Lineage (GTDB taxonomy): Bacteria > Chloroflexota > Anaerolineae > Anaerolineales > Villigracilaceae > Villigracilis. Next base: position 377 of record CAILWD010000326.1, read on the forward strand.
AAAATCCTTTGATTGTGATTCCATTAATGCTATACTCGTTTTGAAAAGTCTTCGCACGCCGAAAAAAAGAAAGGAGTTGAAAATGAAAACGTCGATCCGCTTATCCCTCTTATCTGCGCTATTGACCGCGGCGTTGGCCTCCTGCGGGCTGTTCGGAGACACGACCACCCCGGAAGAAGTCGTAAAGGCGACCCCGGTCATTGCGCCAACTACCATCGAATTGACTGCAACGGCTAATCCCAAAACACTCCCCGCTCTTAACCAGACCATCACCTACACGTATACCGTAAAGAATACAGGATCAGTGGCTGTTCCTGGGCCCGCTTCGATTCCCAGTGGCGCTGCCTGCGTGGAAGTCAACACAATCGGGAATGCCGATGCCAACCTCGATCCGGGAGAGAGCGTCACCTGCACACTCACATATACCGTCGTCCAATCTGACCTGGATGCCGGAACAGTGACGAACACCGCAACGGCCTCCGTGGGCGGGGTCAACTCGAATACAGCCATTACCATCGTCTCCAAAGCCCTGCCTGCCGCATTGAACCTGACCAAGACCGCCAATCCCGCCACCTTCAATCAAGTTGGACAAGCGATCACCTACAACTATGTCGTCATGAACAGCGGGATAATGGCGCTGGGCCCCGCCCAATTTGTGATCAAGGATCCCGCCTTCCCCGCTCCCATCAACTGCGGCAATGCGGCAGCCGTCATCGAACCCATGGAAGCCCTCAATTGCACAGCCGAATATAAAATTACAGATGCAGATATGAGCGCCGGTAGTGTCGCAACCAGCGCGGTGGCATCGGCTGACGGCGTGGCAGACTCACCGGCCTCGAGCGCCACAGTCACGAAGGAAGGGGCTGCAACTGCTGCCGCCACTGCAAACCCAAACCTGACAGCCGGCTCGACGGTTCAACACAAGGTGGTCAAAGGGGAATGGTTGTGGCAGATCGCCCGCTGTTATGGAGCCGACCCTGCCAAGACTCTGCTGGCCAATCCGCAACTATCTGATCCCGCCCAAATCTCGCCGGACACGATCGTCAGCGTGCCGAATATCGGTGGCGCTGGAAAAATCTATGGGCCTCCCTGCACAAAAACCCACACCGTCCAATCGGGAGACACATGGGATTCCATCGCCCGCGCATATAACGCTGACCTCCTCGTCCTTCAAAAGGTCAACCATGATACGCTGATAATTGGTCAGACCCTCACGATTCCGTTCAACTCTGCAAAATAATTCTCCGCTCGAAGCCCTCCCCCGGTCAACTTCCACGCCGGGGGATTTATTTTATATGGTTCTGGTTGGCTGTAAAACGTCTTTCCTGCCTCCCCGTTTCTTTGCATAGTCGTAAATGCCAAGTATTAATCTCTTTCCGGGTTTTTCTATCGAATAATATGATGCTATTGCCGCGCACACAAGAAGAAAAATAAACACATAGAAATCCACATCAGGGTCGCCGATGGCCAGATGCCCTGATATGTATTTTGCATAAATGTAGTGAACTGGCTTTTGAAGAATGTAAAGCGAATAGCTGGACTCGCCTAAAAGGACAAAAAAGGAGGTTGACATTATTTTTGTGACAATATTCCTTGAGTGCGCCAAACTCAGAATTAATAATAAAAACAAGAGGGAATAAAAACTGGATTCATACGCCAGCGGAAATCCAGCGATACGACTGATTATGTTGGGTTTTTGCAAAGCAAAATAAGTCAATACGGCAGTTGAGATCAGCATGGCAAACGGCAAAAAACCATCCCTGTTAAACCAATCCGGACGTTTCAAGTAAAGCAAACCGCCTGAGATGCCAAGCAAGAAACTACAGTAGTGAGCCAAAGGGAAGTAATGAATAAGATCGTGAGATGGCGATGGAAACCCTCTGTAAAACTCGGCTCCCAGCAGATTCGATAATATTGCCTGTGTAAAACTATAAAGTAAAAAGGATAACGCCATCATGCTTTTCCAGGAGATTCCGCCTTTTCTTATTCCAAGCAAGGTGAGGGGAAATGTCAGGTAAAAAAAGGCCTCCACTGATAAAGACCAGGCCGGGCTGTTCAGGGCCAGCGGATATGGAGGAAACCAGGATTGCACAAATGTCAGGCTCAGCAACAGCGCCGGTATTTTATTCTTTGCCTGAGAGAAAAAGTAGATCGGAATCAAGGCAAGCACATAAACAGGGACTATTCTGGCAATGCGTTTCATGTAATAGCTCGTGAACGTTTCGTTGCTCTTATCATAATGAGCCACAATCATTACAAATCCGGATAGCACGAAAAAAAGCGATACCATTTGCGGCCCCGACACGATAAATGGACTTGCGTGCTTGACGATCTCCGTATTTTCCCCATAGTGGAATACGACAACGATCAATGCGGCAATAAACCGTATAAAAGTCAAAGATTCTATTCTTTTCATAGCGCTTGATTACCCTGTTTTTCCTTTACCCCGGATTATAAGCCGGTTCCCCAAAAACTCACCCCTCCTCAGATGCGTACAAGCGCCACACGGCAAGGGTGAAGAAAAACAGGGCATAACCCGCCAGCGCCGCAGACGGGAGCAAAACCGTCTCAAATCCAAGCCCGCGGGCAACGATGTTCTCGAAACCGTCCATGCCCCAGGCAATGGGCGTGAAATGCCCGATGACTTGGAACGTCGCCCCCGTCACCTCGAGCGGAACCCACGCCCCGCCCAACCCCGCGAACACGAACATCGGCACCAGCGAAAAGATGACGGCTTGCTCCTCGCTTTTCGCCAGAATGCCGATCAGCAAACCCAGCGCAGAGATGCACAGCGCCGCGCAAAACGCCACCAGCAGGGTCGCATTCGGCACGCGGAAATATCCCACCTTCAGTGCAAACTGGCCGAACGTAATCAGGATGGCGAACTGGGTGAAGATCAACAGGAAGATCGCCAGGTAATGTCCCAGCGCCACGTGCAGGCGGCTTGTGTCCGTCGTCAGCAGGCGTTGCAACGTCCGCGACTTGCGCTCGGCGACGATGACCTGTGCCGCAGTCAACAACCCCGCAATGGCAAATTGCTGCATCATGCCCGGCGCGGTGTGCGCCAGCGCCTTGTTCACGTCGTCCGTATCTTCGAGCGCCAGACTGGAAGTCTCGCGGATCGTGATGGGCGGCTCATCCCAGGCGGAAATGGTCTGCTCGAAGGCGTAGTCGAAGGGCACACCTTCCAAATCCATGTCTTCGAGAATATCTGCCGTGCGGACTGCCCCATCGAGGCGGCTGGTCAGGCTGAGCAGTTCCGCTTCGACCGTCGTCCAGGCTTGGGTGCTGCGCGTAGCGTCTGCGATCACATTCAAGCGGACGGTTTTATTCTTCAGCACGGCTTTGCCATATCCCTTCGGGACGATGACCACAGCCGCCAAATCCCCGTCTGCAACCAGTTGCTCGAAGTCGGCGGCGGAGAGAAAGACATTATCTTGCAGTCGCACCACATCCGACTTGTCGAGCAATTTGTGAAGTTCATCCGTCACCCAATGGTCATCCTGCGAGAGGTAGCCGATGGGCAGGCGCGAATCTGAATCGTTGCCGCCAAAACCGCCGAAGGCATACCCGAAGAGGAAGGTAAATACAACCGGCATGATGAGCAGAAACATGAAGACCTTGAAGTCACGCGAAAGCTGCAGCAGGTCTTTGAACGCAATATCTAGAATACGAAGCATGAATTTTCCAATCAATTATCTTACCGTGAAGAACGCGAAGGACGCCAGGAAACCATTAAATCTTCGCGAGCTTTGCGCTCTTGGCGGTGAAAAAGTTTTGGTGTTACGCATACCGCCGATTGAATCTCCACACGCCAACGGCGAAGAACGCAGCGCTCCATGCCAGCGAAACCAGCAGGGTAAGCAAAATACTTTCGAGAGGCTCGCCATCCATCGTCTGCATCAACCCGCGCACCGCCCACCCCTGCGGAACTAGAAGGGAAACCGTATCACCCATCGTCTGCGCAATTGCGGAATTCATGGCGAAGATTTTGATCATGCCCAACATGCCGGTCACGGTCAGCAC
>CAILWD010000327.1 GCA_903837815.1 uncultured Chloroflexota bacterium
ACGTTCTTCCATCGTCCATGGTCTGTCGTCCATCGTCTATTGTCCATAATAGGCGTTTGCGCCGTGTTTTCTCAAGTAATGCTTGTCTAATAATTCCTGTTGCATGGGTTGAATATCCGGGTTGAGCAGCATGGTTTGGATATTCATGAACGCAACCTCTTCCATCACCACCGCATTGTGTACGGCATCCATCGCATCCTTGCCCCATGCGAACGGACCATGACTGTAGACCACCACGCCAGGAATGGCATCTGGATTTTTGTCCTTGAATGTTTCGATGATGACGGTCCCCGTCTCTTTCTCGTACTCAGCCTGAATCTCCGCTGCGGTCATTTTTCTTGTGCAGGGGATTTCTCCGTAAAAATAATCGCCATGCGTGGTGCCAAGCGCCGCAATGCCGCGACCCGCCTGCGCAAAACTTGTCGCCCAGCGGCTGTGCGTATGGACAATGCCGCCAATGTTCGGAAAGGCTTTGTAGAGTTCGAGATGTGTGGGCGTGTCGGAGGACGGTTTGAGTTCGCCATCTACAACTTTGCCTGTTGCCAATTCCAGCACAACCATGTCATCACGTTTCATCGTCTCATACGGAACGCCCGAAGGCTTGATAACAACCAGTCCCTTCTCGCGGTCAATGCCAGAGACGTTGCCCCAGGTGAAGGTGACAAGTCCGTGCTTGGGTAATAAAAGATTGGCTTGAAATACTTGTTCTTTTAGTTTTTTGAGCATGTGTTTCTCCGTGAGAGTAAACAGGTATACAAGTACACAAGTAGATTGATTCTCTACATGTTTCCTTGTCTACTTGTCTACTTACCTCATCCCCTCCACCGCCGCACGCTCAATACTCAGACCTGCTTTGTAGCGCTCCATGAATGTATTGAAACCATCCACATCCTTTTTGTCAGGCGCAATGGTGGAACTCTTTTCGTTGGCGAATACTTTTTTATTCAAATAATCTTCGAGTGTTTCATTGCCTGTTTTATTGAGCACATACGCCGCCAGCAGAGCCATACCCCAGGCGCCGCCTTCCCCTGCGGTGTCCATCACCGAGACGGAAGTATTCATCGCTGCTGCCATCATCTTTTGACCGACGCCTTCCGTTTTGAAAAAGCCGCCATGACCGAGCAGTTGGTCGAGCTTTACGTTTTCCTGCGAGAGAATATCCATGCCGATCTTCAACGTGCCCACCGATGAGAACAAGTGTGTGCGCATGAAGTTCGGCAGAGTGAAGCGGCTCTCAGGGGTGCGGATGAATAACGGACGTCCCTCAGTCAAGTCTGTGATGGATTCGCCGGAGAGATAGTTGTAGGCGAGCAATCCGCCGCCATCGGCATCGCCCGCGAGCGCCATTTTGTATAGGGTCTCAAATAATTTCGATTGGCTGATCTCGACGCCGAGCGCCTTCGTAAATTCGCCGAAGAGTCCCACCCATGCATTGAGGTCGGATGTGCAGTTGTTGGCATGAACCATCGCGACAGGCTTGCCTGTGGGCGTAGTCACCATGTCAATTTCGGGATAGAGTTTGGACAGCGCTTTTTCCAATACGATCATGGCGAAGACGGATGTCCCAGCGGAAACATTGCCCGTTCGCTCTGCCACGCTGTTGGTGGCTACCATGCCCGTGCCTGCATCTCCCTCTGGCGGACAGAGCGGAATCCCAGCCTTGAGTCCTCCGCTTGGGTCGAGCAGCTTCGCGCCTTCCTCGGTCAGCGTGCCAGCGGATTCGCCAGCCACTAAGACTTTGGGTAGGATGTCTTGCAATGTCCAGGTGATTTTCTCTGCTTTGAGTAGGTCATTGAACTGCCCAAGCATTTTTTTGTCGTAGTCATTGATCGTGCTGTCGATGGGGAACATGCCTGAGGCTTCACCCACGCCCAATACTTTTTGCCCCGTCAACTTCCAGTGGACATAGCCCGCCAGTGTGGTCTGGTGACTGATGTCTTTGACATG
>CAILWD010000328.1 GCA_903837815.1 uncultured Chloroflexota bacterium
ACAATAAAAAACACGGCGCGGGTGCGCCGTGTTTGAAAAGACACAGGAGGTTGAATCCGTTAAAGGATTGTCAACAGGCTTGTCCTGAGCCAGTCGAAGGGCGCACTTCGAGAAGGTAGATTTTTCGTTCGGGTATGGCAAGACGTAAGATCATTTGAAGCGCGCTCCTTTCTTTAGAATTTGATTACGATTGCAGTTTACATTAAAGCAGGATGAGTTGTCAAGTAGTTTGGCGATGGGATTCTATCGCCAGAAGTATGGGAGCAGTGAGCGTTACCCAAATCGTCACAAACGTTTTGGGCTGCGTTTCACCCTGGCTGCTGCCATTTTACTGAAAATCGAAAGTCCTTGGTCAACAAAATGCGAATGAATTATGAAGAGGTTGTAAAAACCTTTAACGAAACAGGCGTTATGGCTTCCTTCGTCTCGATGATTTCAGCTTGAAGCCTCCCCGCCGTAAGTTCACGCAGACCAAATTGAAAACCATCAAATTCACCAACGGGAAATCGCATGGTCAAAGTGACATCGGCGGAAAAGTCTTCGGCGAGGATCTCGCCATGATGACGGACGCACAACAAGCGCACGCGTTCCAGCAGATTGTATGGAATGGCAAGCAAAACCAGATGCGTCGAAATGCGTTGACCGCGCCCGACAGCATTGACCACCAATTGCGCCGACTCGGTGTACGCCTTCACCAACCCGCCGGTGCCGAGCAGGGTCCCGCCAAAATAACGGGTAACGACCAAAACCGCGTCGCCGAGTCCGCTTCCGCGCAAGACGGTTAGCGCGGGTCTGCCCGATGTGCCGGCAGGTTCCCCATCATCCGAAAAGTATTCGGTCACCGTATTTCCGCCGCCGATGATGTAGACGGGGACGTTATGAGCGGCATCGGAAAATTCTTTGCGGATGCGAGCCATGAATGCCCGAGCTTCTTCGATACTGAACACAGGCGCAAGCGTGGCAATAAACCGCGAATTTACCACCACATGCTCGCGGCGGATTTCGGTCAATGGAACAAGATATGATTTTCCCATGGCAGGAATTGTAACATCCTCACTGTTGTCCCGGATCTGCCCGTTCTAATTTTGGAAATCACCCTTGCCATGTCATGACGTTTTGGTGTATGCTCATTTTGAAAGGATGTCGCTCATGGACAAACAAGAGAAAAAATTTCAGAATAAATTGCTGCAATTCTCGAAAGAGACCACTGAGGCAGGCCGTCATGAAATCGAAGCCGAATTGTGGAACGACTACGGCGCCGAACGGGTGGTCTTCGTTTTAGACATGGCTGGATTTTCCCTTCTGACCCGCAAGTATGGCATTATTCACTATTTGTCGATGGTGCGCCGAATGCAGTTGATTGCCGAACCCATCGTCGAGACCTATGGTGGGACTCTGGTAAAGTTCGAAGCCGATAACTGCTTTGCCACCTTTCCTGATACGCTCTCTGCCGTTCACGCCTCGATTGCCATGCAACTGGCTTTCAACGCCTCGAACCTGCTTACCTCCGACGATTTCGACGTTCACATTTCCTGCGGCATCGATCAGGGAAAAATATTATTGGTCGGGAGCGAAGACTGCTTTGGCGACCCCGTCAATCGCGCCTGCAAACTGGGTGAAGATGTCGCCGCCGCAGGCGAAATCCTCATTACGAAGAGCGCGATTAAAACCATCACATCCGAATTGGATTTCGGATTGAGGGAAGTTAACATATCTGTCTCTGGATTGGCCATTCCTGCCTACGCGGTGGAATATCAAAAGGAATGAACGATGAAAATGAAAAGCGCCCCGAATAATTTCGGGGCGCTTTTGCGTCTCAAATTTAAGGCTGTGTGGTCGGAGGAATCTGCAACCAGCGTCCTCCCATCATACCTGGCCCAAACTGGCTGCCATTATTTATACCGCCATGATGCCCGTGACCACGACCGTATCCGCTGCCGCCATTTCCGTTCATCGGGCAATTACCAAAGCCGTAGCCTCCATCAGCCATACGCTGGAGCATGAAATCTGCCTGTTCGCGGGTGAGAACGCCATCGGCTACAGCCTTGTCGAAGGCTTGGGTGTGAACATCAGCCAGCAGGGTGGGAACATCCGCTTCAGCGATGCCGTTGTCCAGCGCAATCTGGTACATGGTTTTGCCCGAAGCCAGCGCTGATTCGATATCCGCTTCGGCAATGCCAAGTTTTTCTGCAAGCGCCTTCTCGACATAGTCATGCATCGCGCCATAGCTGCCATTCGCCATCGGGCCGCGCGTAACGGGAGGCTGAACATCCTGGGCAAACACAACACCCGCTCCAAACACACCAAGCGCCAGCGCAACCAATCCAATAATCCAAAGTGTCTTTTTCATTTTATATTCCTTTGAGTAAAATTCAGGCTTTTCCTGATACGCCCAAAGCATACACCCGCAGTATAAAGACTTTGTAAAGGTTTCATGAATGCATGGCAAAGAATTACCCGTCCACTTGGCGGTTATTCCTCATCTCCCGTCATCAATTTGATGCGCTCCCACGGCTTGAGACTTTCATCCTCTGCGAGCAGGGTTTTTAACTCGTACAACTCATCGCGGAAAGCGGCTGCCTTTTCGAATTCGAGATTCTTCGCGGCTTCCTTCATTTGTTTCTCGGCTTCTTCGATCATGCGGCGCAACTCGTTGCGGGGCAGGTCGCCCGATTTCTTGACCTTGTACTCGCCGCGCATCTCGCTCACAGCCTTGGCAGACATCTCCTCCGTCAGGTCGTGGATTTCCTTGCGGATGCTGATTGGCACAATGCCGTTCTCTTCATTGAACTTCATCTGCTTGGCGCGGCGGCGGGTGGTTTCGTCGATGGCGCGCTTCATCGAGTCGGTCACGCGGTCGGCGTACATTACCACCCGCCCGTTGACATTGCGCGCTGCGCGTCCGATGGTCTGGATTAGCGCCGTAGCGGAGCGCAGAAAACCTTCCTTGTCTGCGTCGAGGATCGCGACCATCGAGACTTCGGGCAGGTCCAACCCTTCGCGCAAGAGGTTGATTCCCACCAGCACATCAAAGGTTCCCAGACGCAGGTCACGCAGGATGCCCACACGTTCCAGCGTTTCCACTTCCGAATGCAGGTATTGGACTTTGATGCCCAGTTCCTTCATGTACTTGGTCAACTCCTCTGCCATGCGTTTGGTGAGCGTGGTGACCAGCACCCGCTCCCGACGCTCCACCCGCTGCTCGATCTCGCCGACCAAATCGTCGATCTGACCTTTGGTCGGACGCACATCCACTTCGGGGTCCACCAAGCCCGTCGGGCGGATGATCTGCTCGACCACCTGTTCCGCCTTCTCCATTTCGTACGGTCCCGGCGTGGCGGATGTGAAAATCGTCGAACCCATCACCCCTTCGAACTCGTCGAATTTCAGCGGACGGTTATCCACGGCGGAAGGCAACCGGAAACCGTATTCGACCAGCGTGTCCTTGCGGGCGCGGTCGCCGTTGTACATGCCGCGGATTTGTGGCACGGTCATGTGACTCTCGTCGATGATGAGCAGGTAATCGCTTGGCAGGAAGTCGATCATTGTCCACGGGTGAGAACCCGCGGGACGCCCATCGAGATGACGCGAGTAGTTTTCGATGCCGGAGCAGTAGCCCACTTCTTTCAACATCTCCAAATCGTAGCGGGTGCGCTGTTCGATGCGCTGGGCTTCGAGGAACTTGCCGCTGTCTTTGTAAAATTTCAAGCGTTCTTCGAGTTCCGTTTCGATGTTGACAATCGATTCCTTCAAACGGTCGGCGGCGGTCAGGAACTGCTTGGCGGGATAAATCGAAACCTCGTTCGGCTCGTCGAATATCTCGCCGCTGACCGGGCTGAATTGCATGATGCGCTCGACCTCGTCACCGAAGAAGGTGATTCGGTAACCCTTTTTGTCTTCGTAGGCAGGGACAATCTCCAGCGTGTCGCCGCGCACGCGGAAAGTTCCAGGGCGGATTTCCATATCGTTACGCTGGTACTGGCTCTCGATCAACTGTCGCAACAAGGCATTGCGGCGATAGATTTCTCCCACCCGCAGAGTCACGGTCCCCTTGCCGAACTCTTCAGGCGACCCCAAACCGTAGATGCAGGAAACCGACGCAACGATGATCACGTCACGGCGGGAGATGAGGGCGGTCGTCGCGGCAAGCCGCATCCGCTCGATTTCTTCGTTGATCTGGGTTTCCTTCTCGATGAACAAATCGTGACGGGGCACGTAGGCTTCGGGCTGGTAATAATCATAGTACGAGACAAAATACGAGACCGCGTTTTCGGGGAAGAACTCCTTGAACTCGGCATACAACTGCGCCGCCAGCGTTTTGTTGTGCGCCATGATCAGGGCGGGTTTTTGCAATTCCTGAATGACGGAGGCGATGGTAAAGGTCTTGCCGGTGCCGGTGGCGCCAAGCAGAACCTGATGCTTTTTACCAGCGTGGACGCCTTCCACAAGCCCTTGAATGGCTTCGGGCTGGTCGCCCATCGGGACAAAGGGAGCGGTAAGTTTGAATTCCATAATTTTCAGTTGGAGGGTTTTACCTGTGGTTTTTTGTATTCGCGGATATTGTCTGTCGCTTCGTCGAGTTTCGCAACTTCCTCTTCTGCCAATCTCCAGCCTGCTCCACCGGCATTGAGTTCTGCCTGGCGGAGACTCTTTGCGCCGGGAATGGGCAGGGCGCCCTTGCAGATCAGCCAGTTGAGCGCCACCTGCGAGACAGTCTTGTCGCCGTGAGACAATCCAATCTCCTGCATGAGTTTGATGACAGGAGGAAGTTTCTTCAACAATTCAGTGTATTGCGAACCGCGCAACCCCGGCGGCGGATTCTGCGAGGAATATTTTCCGCTCAGCAATCCCTTCTCCAGCGGGGAATACGCAATCAGACGGATGCCCAATTCCTTGCAACGCGCCAGCGTGCCGTTCTTTTCCACTTCACGGTTCAGCAGGCTGTAATGCACCTGGTTGGATGCCAGCGGAATCCCATGCCGTCCGAGGGTGGTGTACGCCCGCAGCATGTGCTTCTCCCCAAAGTTCGAGACGCCCACCGTTCGTGCCCAGCCGCGCTTGACGCACTCCGCCATGCCTTCCATCATCCTTTCGGGACTCATCAGCGGCGAAGGCCAGTGGACTTGGTACAGGTCAACCGCTTCAAGCCCCAGCCGTTCCAGGCTTGCTTTCATCGCCTGAGGAATGGAATTCTTCGCCTGTCGCCAGGGCCACGGAAAATATTTCGTCGCCACCAAAACAGGCTGGTCGATCTCTTTGAGAAATTGTCCCAGCAATCGCTCCGAGTAACCCGACCCATACACCTCGGCGGTATCCACAAAGCGAACGCCAAGGTTAAGTGAGACGTCAAATGATTCGCGAATCTCCTTGTCAGTGTGTGTTTGTCCATATCCCCAGACGACCCGATCCCCCCATTGCCAGGCTCCCAATCCCATTTCGATGGCGTGCAAAAACCGTGTTTCGTTGCTGACTTCCGACATAGCGCCTCCTCCGTGAATTGCCTGATTCTATCTTAATTCCCCAAAAATTCGAGTACAATTCAGCCCGCTAAAATTCTATATAGGAACTGATGGAACTCGAGATTCTACCTGCCTTGTTTCCCCCCCCCCCATTTCTTGAAAATGGGGAGGGGTTAGGGGAGGGGTCGGGTCTGGCGCTCCCTAAGTTCCGGGAGGTTCCCCAAATGTCCAACCCCAACTTGCGGGATATCGAATCCGCATCCGACCTCAGCAAAAGGCTTGGGCTGCCCTTTTCCAACCTAGCTCTGTTGACTCGCGCCCTAACTCACCGCTCCTACGTCAATGAGTATGAATCGGTCGAGGATAACGAACGCCTCGAGTTCCTCGGCGATGCCGTGCTGGATTTCATCGCCGGAGCCTGGGTCTACAACCGCTTTCCTGAACTACCCGAAGGCGACCTGACCAAAATCCGCTCGGCGATGGTTCGCAACGAACAACTGGCGAAGTTTTCCCGCGCCTTGAATTTGGGACAGGCTTTGCGGCTTGGGCGCGGAGAAGCCGCTTCGGGCGGGCGCGCACGCGACAACCTGTTGGGTTCTGCCTTCGAGGCGTTGGTCGGCGCCCTGTATCTTGACTCTGGACTCGAAAGGGTCAGGGAGTTTGTCACCCCTATTTTTGAAGGCGCGCGCGAATTCATCCTCAACCAAATTCAGGACCCCAAGAGCGCACTGCAAGAGTGGACTCAGGCGCAAAAACTCGGCTCGCCGCACTACCGTCTGATTTCAACCAGCGGGCCTGCGCATGAAGCCACGTTTGAAATCGCCGCCGAAATTGCGGGCATGGAAAAAGGTCGTGGGTCAGGCTCCAGCAAAAGCGCCGCCCAACACGCCGCCGCCAAAGACGCGATGAAAAATCTTGGGTTGATGGATAACTAGATGACCAGAGAACAGATAAATAGTTCAACGGCTATTTGCCAACACCACTTACTACTCACTATTCTCTAATAACTAATCTCTAACCACATGCCTCTTCGCCTAAAATCACTCGAACTGCAAGGATACAAAACTTTCGCCTCGCGCACGCTCTTTGAATTCGCGGGCGGAATTACCGCCATTGTCGGGCCCAACGGTTCCGGCAAATCGAACATTGCCGACTCGCTGCGCTGGGTGCTGGGCGAACAGTCGTACACGCTTTTGCGCGGAAAGAAAACCGAGGACATGATTTTCTCGGGGTCTGAACACCGCGCGCGGGCGGGCATGGCGCAAGCCACCATCACCTTCGACAACACCGAGCAATGGCTGCCTGTGGACTTCTCCGAAGTGGCGATGTCCCGCGCCGCCCATCGTGACGGGCACAACGACTACCTCATCAACGGTCAGCAGGTGCGTTTGCGCGAGATGAACGAACTGCTGGCGCAGGCGGGCTTGAGCGAGCGGACGTATACCATCCTCGGTCAGGGTCTGGTGGATGCCTCTCTCGCGCTGAAAGCGGATGACCGCCGCCGACTTTTTGAAGAAGCCGCGGGCGTGGGCTTGTACCGCTCCCGCCGCGATGACGCCCTCAAACGTCTCGAAACCACCGAGCGCAACCTCGAACGCGTTCTCGACATCATGGCGGAACTCGAACCGCGAATCAAAAGCCTCGAGCGGCAGGCGAAACGAGCCATCGATTTTGCCCGTGCCCAGGCGGACATGAAATTGATTCTGCGCGAGTGGTATGGCTTTCACTGGCATCGCTCCCAGCGCGACCTGACCGATGTCCGCGAGGCGGTGCGCGGGCAGGAAACTCGCGTGCAGGAGGCGCGTGCGGGTCATGAAACTGCGCAGGCGGAGTACACAACTTTCCGTGAGCGGCTTTCGGGACTCCGCGCCCAGTTGAACGGCTGGCATCGTCAGTCGGCGGAATTGCACAACGAGCGCGAAGCCATCAGCCGCGAACTGGCTGTCCTCGAAGAACGCCGCCGCGCGTTGACCAACTCGCAGGCTGCGATTCTCTCCGATCAGGAACATGCGTTGAACGAGTTGCATCTCGCCAATGACCGCTTCCACGAGTCGGAGCAGGATATTTTGCGCGTTCAAAATGAACTGGACGAAGCGAAACGCCAGCTTGAAACTAGCAACGTTCAACTTGCAACTCGAAATGCAGAACGCGCCGCGCTCGAAAACGAACTGGCGCAAATTCGCGGACAGTTGGAAAGTCTCAGCCAGCAGCGGGCGGAGAACAACGCCCGTCTCGACGAGTTGAAGTCCCGCATCGAAGCGCAAAACCAGCGCATTGCCCAGACCAGGTCCGCGATTGCCAGCGGCGAGAGTCTTGCGGCGCGGGCAACGGCGCAATACGAAGCGGCGCGCAGAGCGCGGGAGGAAGCCAGCCTCGCCTTGCAGGAAGCCGAAGAGAAAGTCATTCAAAAGAAAAGCGAGTTCGAGCGCATCGAACGCGAACGGCGCGAAGCCCTTGAACGACGCACGAAGGAAGAATCGGAGCACTCGCGCGCCAAGGCTCAACTCGAAGTCCTCGAACAGGCGGAGCAATCTCTGGCGGGTTACGCCGAGGGCGCGAAGTACCTGCTCGATGCGGCGCGACAATCCAAACTCTCTGGCGTGCGCGGCGCGTTGAGTGCGGCGCTCGATGTCCCTGCCGAACTGGAAACCGCCATCGCCGCCGCGCTGGGCGACACCCTCGACGCGGTTCTGCTCGAGTCGAATCAACTCGAAGATGCGCTGAACCTTCTCGAAACTGACGATACGGGTCGGGCAGTTTTGTTGCCTTTGGATGATAAGACTTCCGAAGTCTTTAAGACTTCGGAAGTCTTAGACGATTATTTGGGCGTCGCCTCCGAACTGGTGAACGCGCCCGAAGAACTGCGCGGCGCGGTGCGCGTGATGCTGGGTCAAACCCTCGTCGTCCGCAACCGAGGAGCCGCCCGCAGATTGATTCAAAACCTGCCGCCCCACGCCCGTATCGTCACCTTGCGTGGCGAAGTCTTCCGCGGCGATGGATTGGTCGTGGCTGGAAAGACCGCTTCCTCGTCCACGCTGGGGCGGATGCGGCGCAAGAAGGATTTGGAATCCGCTTTGAGCGGGTTGCTGACCCGATTGGCTGAATCCAACGAAAAGGTGGAGCGGCTGTCGCATCAACAAGCGGAGGCACAGCGCGAACTGGCTCAAGCAGACACCGACGCCCGCGAAGCCCGCGTCGGGTTGGGCGAACTTCAAGAGAACGAACAGCAGGCAGGGCTGGAAGCCGAGTCGACTCAGCGCCAGCTCGAATGGCAGAAAAACCAACTCGTCGAGTTGCAGGATGAGGTGAGAGAGTCGGAAACGAGTCAGCGAAGACTCAGTGAGTCGCAAGTGGGAGTCGAAAACAGCGCGACGGAACTTCAATCCCAATTGAAGGATGTTTCCACGAAATTGAACGAACTCGCCGCCGACGAATTGCAGGAGCAGGTCTCGTACTGGAGCACGCGCGCGGCGGTGGCTGGACAAAGCGTGGAAAGTGCAATTGCCAAGCGCGACGAACGCGTAAGAGAAATCACGCGGCTGGATTCGCGTCGCGTGGAATTGGCGACCCGTTTGCAGGAAGCCGACCACGCCCTGAGCGGACTCGACAACGAGAAGGCTCGTCTGCGCGAAAACGAAACCACCCTGCACGGAAGAATCGAAGAAATGCGCGTGCTGATTGACCCTGTCGAAAAAGATTTGGAAATGGCGGAGCAGGAAGAAAAACGCTTGCAGGAATTTGAAGCCAATGCCCAGCGGGTTTTCGCCAACACTGAGCGTTCATACGGACAGGTGCAACTGGAGCAAACGCGCAAGCAGGAAGCGCTGGATAACCTCCACCAAAAAATCACTGACGACTTCGGCCTGGTGATGTTCGATTACGCGGCGGACGTTTCGGGTCCCGTGCCTCTGCCACTGGATGGCATGGTCGAGCAGTTGCCAATTGTGACCGAACTCGCGCCCGAAATTGAAGAACAACTGAATCATCATCGGGCGCAGTTGCGGCGCATGGGTCCGATCAACCCCGATGCGAAGACCGAGTACGAGCAGGAAAAAGAACGCTACGAATTCATGAAGACCCAGGTGGAAGACTTGCGCAAAGCCGAAGCGGACTTGAAGCAGGTCGTCACTGAGTTGGATGAAATTACCATCCGCGAATTCACCCGCACCTTCGATGCCGTGGACAAGCAGTTCCGCGAGACGTTTGTGCGTTTGTTTGGTGGCGGCTCCGCGCGGCTGGCTTTGACCGAGCCTGAGAATCTGGTTGAAACTGGAATCGAAATCGAAGCACGTTTGCCTGGTCGCCGCGAACAGGGACTGGCTCTGCTCTCAGGCGGCGAGCGCAGTCTGACGGCGATTGCGCTGGTCTTTGCACTGCTCAAAGTTTCGCCCACCCCCGTCTGCGTGATGGATGAAGTGGACGCGATGCTCGACGAAGCCAACGTGGGACGCTTCCGCGACCTGCTGGTTGACCTGAGCAAGGATACGCAGTTCATCATCATTACCCACAACCGCAACACGGTGCAAGCGGCGGACGTCATCTACGGCGTGACCATGGGGCGCGACTCGGCGAGTCAGATCATCAGCCTGCGGTTGGATCAAGTCACGGATGATATGTTGAAGAGAGCGTAGGGGGAAAGGATGAAGGATGAAATTTGAAGGATGAAAAAACGAAGAATTAGTGAATAAAAAAAACGCCCAACTCGGTTTGAGGTGGGCGTTTTTTTATCAGATGCACATTTCAGATAGTTTTGGGATTTTGCTTTTTATTCAGCCTTTATCCCTCATCCTTCATCTTTGTCTTAGGGCGCTGGGGTCGCGTTGGCTTCCTTTGCAATTGCCGTGTTCTGGGCATTTGCAGCTTCGGTGGCGGCGGTGATGAAGTTCGGTTCGGCGGGGACGTGTTCCTTCCAGATGTCGAAGGTCTCCACGCCGTATTCTTCGCGGGCGGTGGTCAGCCATTCCGAGAAGGCTTTATCCTTCGCGGATTGATACTGCTCCGCGCTCAGCGGACGTTCCTGTCTGGCAATCAACTGAATGATGTGGAAACCAAACTGGCTTTGGACGGGTGTGGTCGTGTAATCGCCTGTCTTTTCCAGCGCGAAGGCGGCGGTCTCAAATTCGGGGACCATCTTCCCAGTCCCAAACCAGCCCAGATCGCCGCCAACGACGGCAGAGCCGGTGTCCTTTGAATATTCCTGCGCCATTGCAGCGAATTCACTGCCATTCTTTATTTTTTCGATGACGCTCAATGCGGTCGCTTCGTCGTCAACGAGAATGTGACGCGCCCAGACCTGGGTCTGCGTAGCGGAGACATCAGCAGTAATCGCATCCTGGACTTTTTGTTGCAATAGTTGGTATTCGAAAAGGCCTATATACGCATCTTCACTGAGCCCAAGTTCCATAAATGAGTCCTTGGATTCATTGAGGGTCTTCTCAAAGCCTTCCTTTGTATAGGGAGTTGCGGTTGGTAAAGCTGTAGCGGTGGGGCCCGGCTCCACAACATCCGTCAGTTCAGGTGTGGCGGTGGCAGTCGTAGCAGGCGTGGGTGTGGCAGACGGAATGGGTGTCATCGTTACCAGGTCATAGGCAGCGGCGGGAGCCTCAGGCATGACGATTTCTGTTGCGGTTGGAGCGGTGGTCGGTGTTCCGTTCGGATAGTAACCGAAGGTGCTTTGTTGTTCTCCTGCCAGTTCCGCATCGCTGATGGTGATCCCACGCTTCTGCGCTTCGAGGCGGATCAACTGCTCATTAATCATCTGGTCCAACACGGCTTGTCCCACCGCTTCAGGGGCATTGAGTTGGGTTTCAATCTGAACCAGTTGGTTCTGCACATCCATGCCAAAGAGTTGGGCATATTGCTGGTACATGCCGTATTGCGAGAGCAACTGCTGGCGCTGCATCTGTACCCGCGGCTCGAAATCCTTGACGAGGATTTCGGCGTCTCCCACCTTTGCAACGGGTTTCTGGAGTTGCAGGTAGTTTATATCGAAAATTCCATAGCCGACCAAAAGCGCAATCACCGCCACGATCCCGATAAAGGCGTAGAGGATAAGCCTGCTTTGACGGCGTTCGCGCGCCAGACGCGCCTCATGTTTTTTATGCAAAACGGGCTTTCCGCCCGGTTCGATGGTCATATTCTTACTCCTTCAAAAAAGCGCTGTGCTAACATAATTTCGGGGCATGGGTTTTGCATCCCATGCCCCGAGGTTCTTTCGGCGATTAGGAGCGCCCGTCATCCAGCGACCTGCCGCTAAAGGGCAGGAGCGCCACATGGCGCGCTTGCTTGACTGCCGCCGCCACAACACGCTGGTGTTTGGCGCAGGCGCCGGTTTGTCGGCGCGGGCGGATTTTTCCTTCTTCGGTCACGTACTTGCGCAGCAGGTCGGTCTTCTTGTAGTCGATGACCAGCGCCTTGTCCGCGCAAAACTGGCAAAATTTGGGCTTGGCAAAAAACTTGCGGTCACCGCCGCCGCCTTCGCCGCCGCCCGAGTAGTTACGTTCTTCACTCATGATTTACTCCAAAAAACTAGAACGGGAATTCATCCTCCGCCACATTTTCGGCGGAGGTGGAATCGACTTCCTGATGATTGTCATTCGCATCGCGGCGGTCACCCAGCATCATCATCTCGTTTGCAACGATCTCCACGCTGGTATGCTTTTGTCCTTCCTTGCCTTCCCAGCGGCGGGTTTGCAAACGTCCTTCGATGTAAACCTGTTGCCCCTTGACGAGGTACTGCTTGCAGATCTCCGCAAGATTGCCCCAGACCACCACGTTGAACCATTCGGTCTCGTTGTGACGTTCCCCGTCCGCGCTGTTCCACGAACGGCTGACCGCCACCGTGAAGGTGGTGACAGGTTTTCCCGAAGGGGTGTAACGCATCTCGGGATCCTTCCCAAGATACCCAATGATCTGAACTTTATTAAGGCCTCTGCTCATAAGGTTTCTCCTCGATAAATTACCGGGCGATGCAAAACAAACTAGGCAGCAACAGAAAGCATATGGCGAATGACCGGTTCCTGGTAACGCAGGTTGCGTTCGAGGTCGGCGGTGGCGGCGGGATTCATGGTCACATTCATCAGAACGTATTGACCTTCGCGCTGCTTCTTGATGATGTAAGCCAGCTTGCGCCGGCCCCACATATCGACTTTGTCAACGCTGCCGCCTGATTCGCTGATCCAACCTTTTACTTTTTCGACCAGGGCATTAAAAGCGGTTTCATCCAGGTCGGGCTGGAACACACAGACTAATTCATACTTACGCATAGGGAAAACCTCCTTTCCATGGGTTTGCTCCCATTCAAGCCGTGGGCTTGCCGGGAACGGAAAGGCACGTTGGATTAAGACGTACCTGATTGAGCGGGCGCAAGTTTACCACAAAATTTGGATTTATTTCACGTAGATCGGGTTGCTATAAATCCAGCCGCGCAGTTTTCCCAAATACCTGCGATGCGCCTCGATTCGATAAACACCCGGCTCGGTGGTGATGTGCGCGCAGGACACTTTGTTTTTCCAGGATTGAATCACCCGCCCGTCCTTCAAGAGGCGTATTTCAGCCGCAGATGGCAGTTTTGCCTGCAAGGTGACGCCGTTCTTTGCCGGGATTTCGTCGCCCATCACGACTGTTTTTTCCAAACCCTGTCCCGTGAAGCGGAATCCGCGTGTGGGAGCGGGCAGGTCGTAGCCGATGAAACAATGCCCAGCCGCCATTGCCTCGTAGATGAGTTTTTTATCCGCGTTCAGATCGCCGCTCAGGGGTTCGGCCAAAATGACATGGGTGTTCACCGTGCGGAAGTGAAACTCGTAAGGATAGATCACGCGGGAGATGGGCCCCATTCTCAGGTGCAGGGCGTGGGCGTCCGATCCGCCAATCGCCACCACCCGTTGTCCCTGCGCGAGAAGTTTGTCCCAGCGGGCAAGCGTGGCAGGAATTGGCTGATGTGCCACCAGCGTGGGGAAAAAGGCATAGAACGCCCCGTGCAGTTTTGTCGGGACAATGGTCTTCAACTCACTTAGCGCGTTCCACAACTCGATGCCGGTATAATTTTGTGCCGACCAATCCTCCCATGAAATATCCGTTTCTTTGAATGCGGGCGCGGCGGGATCATCCGGATGGGCGAGGAAGGAAAGCCCGCCCGCCTCACGCACCTGGTCGATCAGCCGCTGGGGATTGTCTGCAAAAGTGGCAAGCTCGCGTTCTGCGCCAAAGGCCAGCAGGTGATTCTTTTGCGGGTCGCGCGCCTGGTCGTGGATTTCCTCCCCGATCAGCATCAAAACCTTTTTGGTCTTTTCCTTATAATAGCCCTCGAAGCCCTGCACCAGCACATTGTGGTCGGTGACGATGATCACATCCAGCCCGGCTTTTAACGCGGCGGTTGCAATGTCCCGATGTGTGCCGCTCCCGTCGGAGTAACGAGTGTGCATGTGTAAATTGACGACAACCTCTAATTCATCCTTCATAAAAATAACCTTTATCTTTTGGTTTGACGATTCACTTCTTCAACAGGTATAATCTCCCCGTTAATCTCAAGGAGGCTCCTCGTATGAAAAATTTTCTGGATATTGCGCTGATTATAACCTCGGTGGGTTTGATTGCCGGCGTCATCCTGCAAAGCAAGGGCGCAGGATTGGGCGGGCTCACCGGCGCGGACACCGGCGGTGTTTTCACTGCCCGCCGCGGCATTGAACGCATCCTGTTCTGGGTGACAATCGCGCTGGCTGTGATCTTTTTCGTTCTCGTTTTTGCCGTCATCCTCGTCGGAAGCTAAGAGAATCATAAGCCTGTAGAGAGCCGCCGGCTCATGTCCCCGATGCGGGGCGGCGGCGGCTCTTATTATTCCCCATACCATATATGAAAAAATTACGCTGGCAGATTTTGGTTGTTGCAGTCACCATTGTGATTGTCGCTTTGCTCCTGCTCAGCCAACAACCGGTAAGCATCCCTTTCCTGCCGGAAGCCGCTCCGGGAGGTATTTACACCGAAGCGTTAATCGGCTCGATGGGACGGCTCAACCCCATGCTGGATTGGAACAATCCAGCTGACCGCGACATCAACCGCCTGATCTTCAGCGGGTTGATGCGCTTCGACGATCATGGGCTTCCCCAGCCTGACCTTGCCGAATCCTGGGGAGTTTCCTCCAACGGTACTTTGTATAACTTCTCGATTCGACCCAACGCAACCTGGCACGACGGCCAACCGGTGACCACGGACGATGTCCTCTTCACCATCGAGTTGATCAAAAGCAGCGGCTCGCTCTTCCCGCAGGATATCAAAGACCTGTGGTCGCAGATCGAGATCAAAAAATTCGACGACAAGACTTTTCAATTCAAACTCCCAGAACCCTTCGCCCCATTTTTGGATTACGCCACCTTTGGTATTTTGCCCAAGCACCTGCTTGAATCAATCTCACCTGACCAATTGGCAAGCGCGGAGTTCAACCTGAAACCCGTTGGCACGGGACCCTATCAATTCGATTCTTTGCTCGTTAGCAATGGACAAATCAGCGGTGTGTCTCTCAGAGTGAACCCAAATTATTATCTGCGCCCGGCGTATGTCGAGCAGGTGATTTTCCGCTACTATCCCAATTCTGCATCTGCGCTCGATGCCTATCAACAGGGCGAGGTGCTGGGTATTAGCCAGATCACGAACGATGTTTTGGAATCCGCGCTGGCGGAGCCAAACCTCTCGGTCTACACCAGCCGCCT
>CAILWD010000329.1 GCA_903837815.1 uncultured Chloroflexota bacterium
ATGCATGACCCTGGCGTCCTGCTGCTCGATGAACCCACTTCGGCGATGGATCCCGAATCGGCGCGGCTGGTGCGCGATGAGATTGCCCGCCTCAAATCGTCCCAGCGGACAATTGTCATCTGCTCCCACAACCTGACCGAAGTCGAAGCGCTGGCTGACCAGATTGCCATCATCTATCGCGGAAAAATTTTGATTCAAGGCTCGCTCGACGAGTTGAAGAAGTCCGTGTTGGGCGCGTCCGAATACGAGGTCAAGTTCAGCGGCGAATGGGATTCGAGCGCGGCGACCCTGCCTGCGGGTGTGGAAATGCTTTCTCGGACGGCGACCAGTTTTCGGGTGCGGGTTGAGAATCCGCAGGAGGCGAATCCGCAGCTCCTCAAAAATCTGTCAGCCGCTCCCGTCATGGCATTCCAGGAAGAGCCGCGCACACTGGAACAGGTTTATCTCAAGGTGATGGCGGAAGCGAAGGGAGGCGAGAATGTTCACTAAATTCAAACCCGTGTGGCTGGTGGCGGGGCGCGAACTCAAAGACCAGTTCCGCGATTGGCGCGTGATTGCGCCGATGTTGATTTTGGTTATCGCCTTCCCGTTTTTGATGAACGAATTCGCCAAACAGACGGTTGACTTTTTGAATCAATACGAAGCCAATTTAATTTTAGACAGGTTCGTGCCGTTCTCCATCATGATTATCGGCTTCTTCCCGATTACCATTTCGCTGGTGGTGGCGCTGGAATCTTTTGTGGGTGAAAAGGAGCGCGGAACCATCGAGCCGATTCTGAGCGCCCCGCTCGATGACTGGCAGTTGTACTTCGGCAAACTACTGGTGGGCATGGCGACGCCTTTGGTAGCCAGTTATTTGTCCATTGCTTTGTATCTTGTTTTGGTGGTGCGCCAGGATTTGAACATGCCCTCGCCGATGGTCATGACCCAGTTGTTTTTGTTGACCACCGCGCACGCGGCATTGATGGTGAGCGCGGCGATTGTGATTTCGGTGCAATCCACTTCGGTGAAGGCGGCAAACCTGCTGGCTTCGTTCATCGTCATTCCCGTGGCTTTGCTCATGCAGGGCGAGGCGGTGCTGTTGTTTTGGGGCAACGAGCGCGTCCTCTGGCTGGCGATTGCGGGCGTGCTGATTATTTCCATGCTGCTCATCCGCGTGGGGATTGCCCACTTCGAGCGCGAATACCTGCTGGGACGCGAAATCGATGTCATCAATCTGCGCTGGATTTTGAAGACCTTTTGGGCGAATTTCATGGGCGGCGCGAAGTCTTTTTGGGGATGGTACGGCGGTGTGTTTTTATCCATGCGGCGGATTGCTCCCGCTGTCCTGGCTGTGACTTTGGTTGCCCTCGTCAGCCTTTGGCTTGGCTACGATTGGATCATGGTCAACGTCTCGGATGTGATTCACAGGGCGACGCCTGAGCGTTTGCAAAAAATCGAAGCAAGCATAGACCAACTTCCAGACCTGACGAACATGGGCGACAGTATCAACGCGCCGTTCCTCTTCATCAACAACACCCGCGCCGTGGCGTTGATTTTTGTGCTTGGGCTGTTTTCGTTTGGCGTGCTGGGAATTCTGCTTTACATGCTCAACATCGGAATCATCGGCGGGTTGTACGCGCTGATCGAATTGCTGGGGATGAACCCCCTGCCGATGTTTGTGGCGGGCGTTTTGCCGCACGGCATTTTCGAACTTCCCGCGCTGATGATTGGCAGCGCCGTCGCCCTGTACATCGGCGCCGCCCTCGTCACCCCGCAGACGGGCAAGTCGATGGGCGAGGTCCTCATTGAACTGCTTGCCGATTGGGTCAAGATTTTCCTCGGAATTGTCATTCCCCTGCTGGCGGTTGCCGCCGTTATCGAAGCCTACGTCACCCCTGGGCTGTTGATTGGCGTCATGACGAAATAAAATCAGGACTTTTGTTTGTCATTCTGAGCGAGGCGAAGAATCTCGATTTTCGCGAGTAGCGACCCTTCGCTATCGCTCGGGGGGACACAAAAATTATGCTTGAGCGAAAGCCCTGAAAAGACTTTCAGGTTGGAAATTGTGACAGGATAAATCATGCCAAAAATCATCATCCTCGGTTCGTCGAATGCCATTCCCACACGGGGGCACGAAAATACGCACAT
>CAILWD010000330.1 GCA_903837815.1 uncultured Chloroflexota bacterium
AGGCTCCGCGCCGTGAGTTTGTCCATTCCCTTATGCATCTGGCGGATAATGCCTTCAAGTTCAGTCCGCAGGAGGGGACGGTAAAAGTGACCGTCACGCCCGGTGAAAATGGCGGCGCAACCATCACGATTCAAGATCAGGGCGCGGGGATTCCCGCTGACTTGCGCGAAAAGGTTTTCGAGCGCTTCTATCAGGTCAGCCAGGGAGATAATCGTCAATTTCAGGGGTTGGGCGTCGGGTTGACCATTGCGCGGGCGGTGTTTTCCAGCCTGGGCGGCGGAGTAAAAATATTAGACTCAGCGTCAGGCTGTTGTGTGCAAGCCACCCTTTCAGACTTGCAATTGGAAGATTTAACCTATGGATGAGAAAACCACTCCCATTAAACGTCACATGCGCGCGCTTTCGGTGATTAGCGAAGTCAGCGCGGTGCTTTTTCGTTCCACGAACCTCGAAACCAAATTCCCCGAAGTGCTGGAATCGCTTTGCTATGCCCTGGACGTCTTTTGCTGCGCCCTGATCGAGGTTACTGATTCTGCCGCGCAAATTCGTTCGCAATGGATGAACGCCGATGATTTCGATGTCGAAACGGCGCTTGCACCTTTTCTTGATTCACTTCGTGAAGGACCGCGCAGCGTTTTTTCGGCGACCGATGTGCGGATCCAAAACTCCGGCCTCCCACCCATCTCCATTCTTGTTGTCCCCATTCAGGGCACGCTTGGTTCCTGGGGTTCTCTGGCGTTGTTCGACAAGAAGAGTCGATTATCATGGCTGAATACGGGTTTTGACGTCGTGCAAACCACTGCCAACCTGATCGGCGCCGCAATGGACCGCCTGCACTACGAAAAAGCCATTCGCCTGAGCGAAA
Organism: uncultured Chloroflexota bacterium; assembly: GCA_903837815.1. Classification (GTDB taxonomy): domain Bacteria; phylum Chloroflexota; class Anaerolineae; order Anaerolineales; family Villigracilaceae; genus Villigracilis. Next base: position 866 of record CAILWD010000330.1, read on the forward strand.
TGCGCAACCGCATTCTTGTGAGCGCCTTGCCCGACCTGCTGATTCGCACCGACCTTTCGGGACGCATCCTGGACTATAGCGTTCATCCCAGCCACCCTCTTTACATGCAGCGCGACTCCGTTGTTGGCTCGAGCCTGTTCAAAATCTGGCCCGCCGACGTGGTGAACATGATCATGGAACCCGACACAAAGGATACTTTCATTGCCTCGCATTGGGTGTATGGATTCAGCCTGCCGACCCACGACCAGGTCTTCGAGGCGCGCCTGCACCCCATCAGCGCCGAAGAAGCCTTAATCATCGTTCGCGACATTACCGAGCAGGCCCGTCTCGACCGCATGAAGACGGACTTTATTAATCGCGCCTCACATGAACTGCGCACCCCCCTGACCGCCGCCATGTTAATGGTGGAGTTGTTGCAGGCGGGCGGCACGGAAGAGGAAAGGAAGGAATACCTCGACGCGCTCTCGAGTGAATTGAACCGTCAAAAGCAACTGGTCGACGAGTTGTTGCTTGCAGGGCGACTCGAAAGTGGCAGGATGAAGATCGACCCGGTTCCAATGGATTTGCTGCCGGTACTGAAGGAAGCGATGCGGGCAGTGAAAGTGATTGCCGACAAGCGCAAGACTTCCATTCACCTGCATACAGACAGGCGATCCCTCCCGATCATTGGCGACAAGAGCGCATTGCTGCAGGTGTTCATCAACCTGATTAATAATGCCGTCAAATTTTCGCCCGAGCAGACAAGCGTCGAAGTGATTGCCCAGGCAGATGTGGATGGCGAAACCCGCGTCCTCGTGATCGACCATGGATTGGGGATTCCGCCCGACGCCATCCCCCATCTCTTCGAGCGTTTCTATCGCGCCCGCAATGTGACCGTGGCTGAAATCCCTGGCAGCGGCGTCGGGCTTTACATTGTCAAATCCATTGTAGATGAACTCGGCGGGAGAATCGAAGTCAAAAGCGAATTAAATCAGGGGACAACTTTTATCGTTTCCCTCAAGCAACTGGGGAATGCAGGGTGAGATGGTCACGCGCGGTTTGATGGCAAGCCGACTTTCACTGGCATATGCACAATATGCTATACTTCGCCTGCCAAAGGAAAAACCATGTGTGACACTCTCATCGCAACCCCTTCCTCCACCGCAAATGGCGTCGCCATCTTCGGCAAAAACTCAGACCGCCCGCCGAATGAAGGCCAGCACATGGCGTATGTCCCCGCCCTCCAATACCCGCCTGACAGCCGCCTCAGATGCACATACATCGAAATCCCCCAGGTGAAAAAAACATATGCCGTCCTGCTCTCCAAACCCTTTTGGATGTGGGGCGCGGAAATGGGAATCAACGAGCATGGGCTGGTCATTGGCAACGAAGCGGTATATTCCAAAATTCCCCCAAACAAAGAGCCTGCCTTATTAGGCATGGACTTGTTGCGGCTTGCCCTCGAACGCGCCATCACGCCGCGGGAAGCGGTGCAGGTCATTATTGAGTTGCTGGAACAGCATGGTCAGGGCGGCAACTGTGCTTCGCACGGCGAAACCATGTACTACCACAACAGCTTCCTAATTGCGAACGCCAACGACGGCTGGGTGCTCGAAACAGTGGGGCGGCACTGGGTGGCGCGCCAACTCAAAGACTCCTATTCCATTTCGAATTGTCTCACGCTTGGAAGTCAATTCGATATTGCCTCACCGGGGCTTGCCCAGTTTGCCGCCGAAAAGGGCTATGCCAAATCTGCCGCGCAATTTGATGTCGCCCGCGATATGTCTGACCTGCTTTACACCACATTGGGCAAGGGCCGCGTGCGCTGCTCCACGACAAAGAACCTGATGGATGCGCAACAGGGAAAAATTTCCGTCGAGACGGTCATGCGAATTCTCCGCTACCACGAAGTAGAGCCGTTCGACCCTGCATCCTCCAGCCCGCTGGCAGTTGACGTTTGTATGCATGCAGGGTTTGGCCCCATTCATATCAGCCAAACCACGGCATCTATGGTATGTCACCTCGACGGGAACGCTTCGACTCTCTTCATCACCGGAACCTCGGCTCCATGCACAGGAATTTTCAAGCCGATATGGCTGGACGCCTCACCGGCCATCCTGGCTGCGCTTGGGCCTGATCCTTCCTCGACTTATGATTTCAAATCCCTGTTCTGGTCGCACGAACGCCTGCACCGCGCCGTACTGCTCAATTATTCGGAGCGCCTCAGCGCCTATGCTGACGACCGTGACGCGTTGGAAAAGAAATTCGTGCGGGGCGCGCTGGAGTTATCTAAAGCCCCCCTGATGGAGCGCATTGAATTCTCTGCCCAATGTTTCAATGAGGCAATCCAGGCCGAAGAGGAATGGCTGACACGCATCGAAAAAATTCCCCCGCGCAGGAGGGTTTTGTATACCAATGCCTGGGTTGGGTTCAATAAAAAGGCAGGAATGCCGGCCTGACGACAGACCAGCCACTTTTTTGTGACATTTGAATCATTCCCGCTGCCATTCCTGGTGGCGGGAGTTTTATTTGTGATCGGAAAGCGTTTGCAGAAGGTCATCCAATGAAATAGGACCCTCTCTCAGAATGAGAGGTTCCTTGCCTGTGCAATCCACCAGCGTGGATGGGAATCCGCCGGGAGTTTTGCCGCCATCCAAAATCAAGGGGATGCGTCCTTTGAGCTGGGCGTACACTTCCTGTGCGGTGGATGGATTAAGTCCCCCGGAAATATTGGCAGAGGTTACAGCCATGGGACCGGCGGCGCGGAGCAAGGCGCGGGCGTCGGGGTGGTTCGGGATGCGGACGGCGACGGTGGGAGTGGCCGAGACGGCTGCGGGGAGAGTTGACTTTTTGGGGATGACGCAGGTCAAGGGTCCAGGCCAGAAATATCGAGAGAAGCGTGTAGCCATTTCGGGAATTGCGTCCGACACTTGATGCAGGTCATCCAAGTCCGCTATCAAAATGGGAATGGCCTTTTCGATGGGGCGATCCTTGGCCAGGTAGATTGACTCGATGGCGGTGTTGTCGAAGGCAAGCGAGCCGACCCCATACACGGTGTCGGTGGGGAATGCTACAATGCCTCCGTTTTTTATAATATCAAGCGCTTGGGCAATTTGAGAAGCGGGGATGATTTCAGTTTTCATTTTTAGCCTGTGCATGACCGTTGCCTGGATTATATTGCCCTGCGCGATTGATCGACAGGTTGACTTGTGCCAGCCTGTCGCGTCCTGCCAGGTCGCGGCAGAGTTGAATTTCGGCGCTGGGGAATGCCTCTTGCGCCAAGCGGGTGACTGCCTTTCCGAGGGTGGATTCGATTTCGAACAGAATCATGCCTTGTGGGGCGAGCCATTTGGGGGCGAGTTGCAAGATTTGGCGGTAAATAGTCAGCCCATCTGTGCCGCCGTCGAGGGCGAGGGTTGGTTCGCGCCCGAAGATGGGTAGCAAATGCAGGGTCGAGGTGGGGATGTAGGGTGGGTTAGAGCAAATCAAGTCAAAAGTCGAAGGTCGGAGGTCTAACTTTTGGTTTTCGACTTTTGACTCAGGCAACAAATCGCATTCCACAAATTCAATCTGCCCTCCAACCCGGTGTTTTTTTGCGTTGCTTTTTGCAATTTCCAGCGCGGCGGGAGAGATGTCGGTGGCGAGGATGTGGGCTTGGGGAATGTGTTTGGCGATGGAGATGGCAATTGCGCCCGATCCTGTGCCGATGTCTGCTACTCTGGGGGAGCGGACAGACTTCAGCCAAGCCAAAGCCTTTTCGACGAGCAGTTCCGTTTCGGGGCGCGGAATCAACACATCGGGTGTCAGGTCAAAGTCCAGCCCGAAGAATTCCCATTTTCCTAAAACGTAGGGCAGGGGTTCGCCCGCTTCCAACCTTTTTAGAGGGGGTTCGACCCGCGATTCGTCCAACTCGAATTCGGGATGAGCCGCAAGCCAGGCGCGGTTTTTCCCTGTAAGATGCGCCAGTAAAACCTGCGCGTCGAGCTGGGGTGTTTCGCTGCGCGTAGTGGTTTCAAGCCGATACGCCGTCGACGCAAGCAGGTCTGGAATTTTCATGCGTTTTTTATTCGTCGTCTATGCCGGAGGCGGCGAGTTTGTCGGCTTCGTCCTGTGTCGAGAGTTCTTCGATGAATTGGTCAATGGAGCCGTCCATGACGCCGGGCAGGTTGTAGCTCGAATAGCCGATGCGATGGTCGGTGACGCGGTTTTGCGGGTAATTGTAGGTGCGGATTTTCTCCGAGCGGTCGCCGGAGCCAACCTGTGAGCGGCGGTTGGCTTCCAGTTCGGCGCGGCGTTTCTGCTCTTCGATTTCGTACAGGCGGGCGCGGAGGATGCTTAACGCGCGCAATTTATTTTGTAATTGTGAGCGTTCGTCCTGGCAGGTGACGATCATGCCCGTCGGTTTGTGGTACAGGCGGACGGCGGTGGAGTTCTTTTGAACGTTTTGCCCGCCCGCGCCGGAGGAACGGTAGACTTCGATGGTGATGTCGCTTTCGGGGATGTCGATTTCCACGTCGTCCACTTCTGCCAGCACAGTCACGGTTGCGGTGGAGGTGTGGATACGCCCCTGTGATTCCGTCGCCGGTACGCGCTGAACGCGATGCACGCCCGACTCATATTTGAGCTTTGAGAAGACGCCTTTGCCTTTAACCTCGAAAATGACTTCTTTGTACCCGCCCACGCCGATGGCATTTTCCGACATGATTTCGGTCTTCCAGCGTTTGTCTTCGGCATAACGGGTGTACATGCGGAATAGGTCTGCGGCGAAGATGGCGGCTTCGTCGCCGCCAGCGCCGGCGCGGACTTCCACGATGACGTTCTTGTCGTCGCGCGGGTCTTTGGGAACGAGCAAGCCTTTGATTTCTTTTTCAAGAAGTTCGATCTTTGGGGTCAGGTCTTCCACATCGGCTTTTGCCAAAGCGACCAGTTCGGCATCGTTTTCGGTTTCGATAAGCGCCTTTGCTTCGTCGAGGCTTTTCATGGCCTGGCGGTATTCCCGCGCCTTTGTGATGAGCGGTTCCAAATCCACCCGTTCTTTGTTAACTTCGCCTGCGCGCTGATAATTAATCGCCGGGTCGAGCAGTTCGCTGCCCAGTTGTTCGTAGCGGTTTTCGATGGCTTGTAGTTTGTCGAGCATGTTTTTTATCCTAACTGAAGTCTAACGACTCTTGTTGTTCGCGGCGCATGTCAAAAGTCAGGACGCGAAGCATTTAACTTTGTGTGTCAGTTCCTGAAAATTTGCGCAATAAAGCGCGGCATATTTCTGCCGCGCGGAGGGCATTATACCAAGGGGCGCTAATAGGTTGTTACAGCCGAAAGCACCATGGAAAGAATCAGTAGGATTGCAAAGATGGCGAACATAATCTGCGCCGACCTTTTTGAGGCGTTTTCGACAGGCTTGGTTTGTTTTTTGTTTTTTACGGGTTTTCCAGTCATTTCGTACTCGCTTAAATAAGATGCCTGTAAAAGGCTTGAGACATGACCCTTTCCAGTTCCTCTATTGTAACAGGCTTCATCACGTATCCGTCCGCGCCCATCTGCATGGCTTTATCCACCATCACGTCGGCGGCTTCGGAGGACAGCATGATGACAGGCAGGTTTTTAAATTTCCTGCGGAGACGCACAAACTCTAACATATCCAGCCCGCTGACTTCGGGCATGTTGATGTCGAGAATCAACAGGTCTGGTTGCCCGCCTGCCAGCAATGCCTGGGCGGCAGGACGCGGGTGAAAAAAATATTTCGTTTCGCAATCCAGCAGTTTGAGCATCAAGCCAACCGCCCGCCCCATTTCCTCGTCATCGTCGATAATCCAAACAGTTTTCATTTTGACAGGTTCTCTTCCACGTTAATTATTCCAAATGCGCCTTGAGCGCTTCGGCGGCGCTTTGGTTCATGCCTTTGACAGCAGACAATTCTTCGATGCTTGCCTCCTTAATCTTATCCACAGACCCAAAATGTTTCAAGAGCGCTTTGCGGCGGGCGGGTCCAATATTGGGGATGGAATCCAACAGCGAAGCCATGCCCTGTTTGGTGCGCCTTGCGCGGTGGGCGGTGATGCCGTAGCGGTGCGCTTCGTCGCGAATGCGCTGGACGAGGTACAGTCCCTGCGAATGGCGCGGCAGAATCAGCGGCTGGCTGTTGTGCGGGAAGAAGATTTCCTCTTCCTGTTTGGCAAGCCCCACCACAGGCACTTTGTCGAAGAGGTTGAACTGCTCCAAAACTTTGACCACGCGCCCCAACTGTCCCTTGCCGCCGTCGATGATGATGAGGTCGGGCAGGAAGGAGAACGAAGCGTCGGGTTTGGAGCCAGGCTTGGATTCAGTCTCTTGAGTCCCTTTCCACCGCCGAAAGCGGCGGGTGAGCATTTCTTCCATCGAGGCAAAATCATCGGGCGCGCCGATGCTGGTGCTGTCGATGTTGAACTTGCGATATAA
>CAILWD010000331.1 GCA_903837815.1 uncultured Chloroflexota bacterium
CTAACGCTCTCGCAATGACGAATTATCCTATCGAACCTTCCATCTGCAACTGGATCAGGCGGTTCATTTCCACCGCGTATTCCATTGGCAATTCCTTGACCAGCGGCTCGATGAAGCTGGAGACAACCATGGTGGTGGCTTCCTCTTCGCTCAGTCCGCGCGACATGAGATAGAATAACTGCTCCTCGCCGACCTTGCTGACCGAGGCTTCATGCCCGATGGTTACATCGTCTTCGTCGATCTCGATGTAGGGGTAAGTATCCGAACGGGATTTGGGATCGAGCAGTAGCGCGTCACAGACCACGTTGGATTTGACTCCCTTCGAGCCTTTGTACACCTTCAACAAGCCGCGATAGGAAGCCCGTCCGCCGTTCTTGGAAATGGACTTCGAAGTGATCTTGCTGGTGGTGTTGGGCGCGAAGTGGACCATCTTCGACCCCGCATCCTGAATCTGACCCGCGCCTGCGAATGCCATCGAAAGCATTTCGCCGTGAGCACCAGGTTCCATCAGATAGCAGGAGGGATACTTCATGGTGATCTTCGAACCCATGTTGGCATCCACCCATTCGTGGGTTCCGTTTTCGTACACTTTGGCGCGCTGGGTCACAAGGTTGTAAACGTTGTGGCTCCAGTTCTGGATGGTGGAATAACGCGAGCGCGCGCCCTTCTTGACGATGATTTCGATCACGCCGCTGTGGAACGAGTCAGTGGTGTATTGAGGAGCGGTGCAGCCCTCGACATAATGCACCTGTGCGCCCTCATCCACGATGATCAACGTCCGTTCGAATTGACCGACGTTGGCGGTATTCAAGCGGAAATAAGCCTGCAAGGGCAAATCCACTTTCACACCTTTGGGCACATAAACAAACGAGCCGCCCGACCAAACTGCGCTGTTCAACGCAGCAAATTTGTTATCTTCGATGGGGACAACCGTCCCAAAATATTCGCGGAACAGGTCGGGGTGTTTCTTCAAGCCGTCTTCGATGGAGAGGAAAATCACGCCCTGCTTTTCGAGGTGTTCCTGAATGGAATGGTACACCATCTCGGACTCATATTGCGCGCCAAGCCCGGCAAGGAACTTGCGCTCCGCTTCGGGGACGCCGAGTTTATCGAAGGTGCGTTTAATATCGTCAGGCACATCGTCCCAAGATTTCTCCTGCTTCTCGGTTGGCTTGACGTAATAGTAAATATCGTTCAGGTCGAGAGATTGAAGTTCGGGTCCCCAATTGGGCATGGGACGCGCGAGGAAATGCTCCAGCGCCTTCAGGCGGAATTCCAACATCCACTGCGGCTCGCCTTTCATGCGCGAAATCTGTTCGACAATTTCGCGGCTCAAACCCTTCTGTGATTTGAATGTATAGTTGTCGTCGCGTTCGTGAAAACCATACTTATATTCGCCAATTTCTTCAAGAATTTTTGCGTCTTCACTCATGGTTATCTCCAGATAGTAGAGAACGGCAGATACCGGTAAAACCCATCTCTACTCATCCAATCTTTACGCCTCGACCTTTTCCCGAATCCAGTCATAGCCGTGTTCTTCGAGGTGCAGGGCAAGGTCGGGTCCACCGGATTCTACGATACGTCCGCCCATCATCACATGGACAAACTGCGGTTTGATGTAATTCAGCAGGCGCTGGTAATGCGTGATGACCAGCACTCCCAGGTCGGGACCCGAAAGGGCGTTCACACCTTCGGAAACGATGCGCAGAGCATCGATATCCAGCCCGGAGTCGGTCTCATCCAAAATGGCGATCTCGGGCCTGAGGGCAGCCATTTGCAGGATTTCGGCGCGTTTCTTTTCTCCGCCCGAAAAACCGTCGTTGAGGTAACGCCCCGCAAAGGCATGATCCATCTTTAGCATGTCCATGTGTTCCTTTAGAAACTTGCGGAATTCGGGAATGGGCATGCCTTTATCTTCTGGGTTTTCGGCGCGGCTGCGGGCGTTGATCGCGGAGCGCAGGAAATTTGCCACGGTCACGCCGGGGATGGCAACCGGGTATTGAAAAGCGAGGAAAATCCCGGTGCGGGAACGCTCATCGGGTTCGAGCTCTAGAATATTCTGCCCCTTGAAAATCACCTCACCTTCGGTGACGGTGTAGTTGGGGTGACCCATCAAAGTATACGCCAGCGTGGACTTGCCTGTGCCGTTCGGCCCCATGATGGCGTGGACTTCACCCTTATTGATCGTCAAAGAAAGACCCTTGAGAATTTCCTTGCCTTCGATGTTGACATGCAGGTTTTTTATCTCCAAATGCGACATAAATTGACTCCTGAAATTTAAGCCATTTCTGGCGTTTTTATCACTGAGATGGCATTATAGCAGGGCAAAATAAATATGTCAATATTTATGATATTTTTCTAGTATATTGACAAACTTCGTCGACTTGGTTATACTCTGCCACATGAAATCTACGCGAGACAAAATCCTGCAAACTTTATTGGAAAAACCCCGTTCGACGATCAATGCCCTGGCAGAGGCGGTGGGAATCAACCCAATTTCCGTTCGCCACCACCTGACCAACCTCCAGATGGAGGGTTTGGTGGAAGGGCAGGAGGAAAGGCATGGGGTAGGACGTCCGCGTCTCGTGTACGTCTTGACAGATGAAGGCATGGAACGCTTCCCCACCCGCTATATGCAATTGACCACGCGTCTGCTGTCTCAGTTGAAAGGCACGATGCCGGGTCCCGTGGTGGCAAACCTGTTCAACCAGATCGCCGAAGATCTTGCCAGCCAGTACACAGATGACGTGCAACACTTGAGCATGGAGGAGCGTCTCGACCTGGTCAAAGAAATCCTGGCGCAAGAAGGTTTCAACGTTCAATGGGAAAAGAAGGATGGGCAGTACGAGATCCGCGAGATTTCCTGCCCGTACTACCAGATTGGTACGACACACCCCGAAGTCTGCTCGGTGGACCAGACCTTGATCTCCAAGATGCTGGCAGTTCCCGCCAACAAGGTGCAGTGCATCCTGAGCGGCGCGGCACATTGCACGTACGTCATACAGCCCGCCGAAACAACCATATCAAAGGAAAAGAAATGAGCGAAGCCCCGACCAACGAAATCCAATGGACAATTCACCAGACCCATCCTGAACTCGTAACGGAAGTCCGTGCGAAGCTCTCGGAAGTGATCGACCCCGAAATTGGGATGAGCATCATCCAGTTGGGGCTGATCCGCGATGTAACCATCGAAAACGGC
>CAILWD010000332.1 GCA_903837815.1 uncultured Chloroflexota bacterium
CCCCCTCGACCCGCATGGAGCGCATCCCGGGCGTTCTGACCGGCTACATGGACTCAACGCTTTTGACCATGCTTCAAACGGCGGCCTATATCGCTCCGGGTGTTTTTGAGCAGGGCGCGGCCCTGACCACCCAGGAGGAGACGCCAGCTTTTGCATTCTATCCTGACATGCCCGGTGATTTGATCCTGGGGAAGCAGTATTCGGTGGAAACCGGGAAAATCACAGATGCCCTGCTGAAGCTCTCCCCTGAGCGGCATTTTCACACCGCTTTTATCGGGGATTCCGGTTTCGGGAAATCGGTGGCCGCCGAACGCTTGGCTTACGAGGTGATGACGAAGCTGCATCACCGGGTCATCGTCCTGGATTTTGGCCAGGGCTGGCGGCGCGCGCTGCGTTGGCCGGGCATTGAGAAGCGGGTGGATATCCGCCAGCTGTATCCGGGAGCCGAGCGTCCACTGCGCTGGAACTTCCTGCAAATCCCCAAACGCATCGAAGCCTCACGTTATCGCACAATGGTCTGCGAGCTGTTTGCCAATGCCGGCCGGATGGGGCCGCGGCAGCTCGGCTTCCTGCGCCGGGCCCTGACTGAGGTTTATACCCGTGCCGGGGTGCTGTTTAACAACCTCAGCCCGGTGCTAGATTCCGATGAGCGGGCTTTTCTGGAAATCGTCCAGGAAAACGAGGCCGCGGCGATCGGGGTGGCTGCCGGCAGAAAGGTCAGTGCACTCAACCCAGCCCAGCAGCAGGCACTGTCCGTTTTACGCAGCCAGAAGGTCAGCGTCCGGGATTGGATCCAGACTCTGCGCGGCTACTATTTTGCCGTCCAGAAAAACGACCAGGCCAGCCGCACCTCCCTGGAAGGGGTGCTGCTACGCCTGGAGCAGTTCGATGAGGGACAGATGTTTCGCCAGTATGGGCCGGGAGCCGACAGCCTGGCCATCGAAGACTTGGGGCTGCTGGGGCCGGATGACGATCCCTGGGGCGTGGCAGTGGTCGAAGGTGGCGCAGAAATGGACGAATTCTCCAAGGCGGCGCTGTTTAGCCTACTTGCCAATGTCCTGTATGCGGATGCGGTCGTGCGGCGCAGGGAAAGCCTGGTCGGAAGGAAGTTCCCCATCATGGATATTTTCTTCGAGGAGGCCAACAAGGTTTTATCCGGGGTGGCCAGCGGTGCGGCTTCGGACAATGACAGCAGCAACGCGGCGGCCGGCTCAGTAGCGGCGATCTGGGAAAGCATGTGGCGGGATGGGCGCAAGTACGGTGTCTTTCTTCACCTGATGGCACAGACGGTTTCCGCGCTGCCCAAGGGTATTTTTTCCTCCTGCGCCAACTTGTTCCTGTTTCAAACAAAAGATGCGGCTGACCGCGATATGGTCCTGCCGCACCTGGGGAAATCCGAAAAGGGGATGGTGAATACCGAGTACAAGCGTTACCTGGCGCGCATCCCGAAAACCTATGCCATCACCAAGCTGGGTTACAGCACCAATGTGTTCGACTTGGAACCGGTGCTGATCCAGCCTGCTTATATCCAGTGCGCAGAGCCTTCGGACAAAGAGATCGTTCAAATTTTGAGCGGGCTAAAGCAACTGAATATCTAAAACATCTTATCAAATTGGCCTGCTATAATTTCTTTATTACCTATTTTTATTATCTCAACCGCTGCATGTAGTGGTTCTTTTTTAAATGGGGAATCAGAAACTATTAACGAATGCAAGCTCTCTAGTGGGTCAACCGAATTTATCAGAATATCCTTATTACGAAATATCTGCAACCAAATTCCCCAAGCTGCTCTTTTATCCGGCAAATCTTGGCCTGAAAAATTAGCTGCGTTTCTCCCAATCACAAAAAGCCTAAACTTATCCTTGCTAATACGCCCATCTGACACACCTATCATATGAGCTAAATCTTTTTCCGAGTTCTGGGAAATCCAATTGTCAATTAATTCGATCCATTCGTTTGCTTTGAGCATATCAGCTTTTCTATTGCTACGCTGCCGTAGAGAATACATGAAAAAATCTTGAAACTTTAATTGGAACACAGCAATTTTATGGGTAACTTTGTCATAAACAAGTGCATCAATGTCGGTAATTACCTTACCCTGTTTTCTAATTATTATCGGACCGGGAGATTTATAAAAACGTTCATCGTTTAATAGTGCATAGAGTTGTTCTCTAAACATTGTTTCGCGCTCGTTAACATTATCAAACCAATCGCTTTCATATTTTCTCTTTAACTCGGTCAGCAAAAAGATGAATGGTTGACTTAAATTCCCCCATACTGGCGATATTGCCCTATTATCTCCTATATCAATATAAGCAGGAGCTGTGAAATTTCCGGAAATGTTAGTATGAACATCGAGATTTTCAGGTGTAAGAGTTACGGTTTCTATAATCTGCCGGCAAGATCTTTCATCTACTTGAAGCGCAGATTGCAAATATTCTGTTATTCGCGATTTCCAAACGATTAATGTGCATAAATTTCGGAAAGATAGTTTTGGGTTTTTCTTGCGCAAAAGGATTGCAAATTGTCGATGCTTTAACGCCCACCCAACCATGACCTCAATAGCATCACAATACAAATCGAATCTGATGCCACCAAACCGGACGTGCCCCGGGAAACTATCTCTACCGAACATTTTCGCGGACTCGGATTTCCCAATTTCAAGATAATAGTTATCGATTCTTGGATTGGTGTTATAAGC
>CAILWD010000333.1 GCA_903837815.1 uncultured Chloroflexota bacterium
CCCGACTTCTGGCGGCGCGAATATCAAAAGTACCCCGAACACGGGATGCGCTTCACGGGCGAACCTGCCTACTTCAAACACATCACGAGCGCGGGCAGGCATCTCATGGAAGCCAGCGGCACAACCGCCAAAGACTACAAGTGGGCGATCTTCCACCAGCCGAACGTGAAATTCCCGCAGAAAGTGGCGGGCATGTTGGGCTTTTCGCTGGAACAGATCGAGCCTGGCTTGCTGGTCAACACAATTGGGAACACCTACGCGGGCGCGGCTGTCATCGGTCTGACCGCCACCCTCGACATCGCCCAGCCCGGCGACAGAATCCTATGCGTCTCCTTCGGCTCCGGGGCTGGTTCCGACGCCTTCGACCTCACCGTCACCGACAAGATTCTCGAACGCGCAGGACGCGCCACCAAGACCCGCGAGTACATCGCCCGCCGCACCGAGATCGATTACGCGATGTACGCAAGGTATCGCGGCAAGATTACGATGAAATAAAGTTAGATGAGTAGAGAGTAGAGAGTAACGGTTTTCCTGTTCTCTATTTATCTATTCTCCATTTATCTACTTTCCATTCTCTTCTCCATAGGACAACCACATGACAGAAGTAATCATCGCAGGAATTGGACAAACACCCGTCGGCGAGCATTGGGATGTCAGCTTGCGCGACCTGGCTCTGAAAGCCATTCAAGCCGCGCTCAAAGATGCGGGCGGAATCAAACCGCAGTCGCTCTTCGTCGGCAACATGCTTGCGCCGACTCTTTCGAATCAAGCACACCTCGGCGGGCTCATCTCGGACTACGCTGGAATGACAGGCATCGAAGCCATGACACTCGAAGCATCGGGCGCGTCGGGCGGAGCGGCGCTCCGTCAGGGCTACCTTGCCGTGGCAAGCGGCATGACCGACGTGGCGCTCGTCGTCGGCGTGGAGAAATTCACCGACGTAATCGGCTCAGACATCGAGGAAGCCATCGCCACCGAAACCGACTCGGATTTCGAAGCCATGCAGGGGCTCACCACCACCGCGCAAGCCGCCATGCTGATGCGGCGCTATATGTACGAGCACAACGTCTCTGCGAACGGGTTTGCCAACTTTGCGCTCACCGCCCACGCCAACGGCGAGGGAAACCCAAACGCGATGTTCCGCAAAGCCATCAAAGCCGAGACATATGCCAAAGCGGAACCAGTCAGCCCGCCGCTGAATATGTTCGACGTTGCCCCCAACGCAGATGGCGCCGCCGCGCTCATCCTGACGCGCCGCGAGTTGGTTCAGTCCATCGGGTCGAGTCCACTCGTGAAGATTGCCGGCTCTGCTTCGTCAATGGATACGCTGGCGATGCATGACCGCAAGGACATGCTCTTCTTCGACACGGCGCAAATCTCCGCGGGCAAGGCAATGAAGCAGGCTGGAGTAATTTTGGATCAGATTGATTTCTTCGAGTATCACGACGTATTCAGCATCTATGCCGCGCTGCAACTCGAAGCGGTGGGATTCGCGATCAAAGGTCAAGGCTGGAAACTTGCCGCCGATGGCGGGATCGGCTTAAAGGGCAAAATTCCCTGCGCGACGATGGGCGGCATGAAAGCCCGCGGATTTGCGGGTGGCGCTTCGGGCGTGTATCAGGCTGTCGAAGCGGTCAACCAACTTCGGGGGCAGGCTGGTAAAAATCAGTTAGCGGGAGCAAGGCTTGGGCTGATTCAATCGCTCGGCGGACCCGCATCCACTGCGGTTTCGCATATCTTGAGCGTGGCATAACATGAAGTTTCAAAGGTTATTTGCCGTTTTCAGCCTGCTGGCAATTCTTGCGGCAGGCTGTGCGGGCGGTCAATCGAAAAAAGAGAACCCGCCGAATATCGTCTTCATCCTCGCCGACGACATGGACATGCCGCTGTTGGAGTTCATGCCGAAGACGCGTGGATTGATTGGCGAGCAGGGCGCTTCCTTCGACCAGTTTCTCATCACCATGCCGACCTGTTGCCCGTCCCGTGTCTCCATCCTGCGCGGACAGTATGCGCACAACTCACAAATCTTCGAGACTGAATTGCCCGATGGCGGGTTTGAAAAGTTCTATGCGCTGAAAAGTGAAAAGTCTACTGTTGCGGTCTGGCTGGAAGATGCGGGTTACAGGACGGCGTTGTTTGGCAAATATCTTAACGGGTATCCTGCCACGGCGAAGCAGACCTACATTCCAAAAGGCTGGACGGAGTGGTATAGCCCCGCAGACGGCGACCCATACGAACAATTCAATTATTCCCTGAATGAAAACGGCAAACTGGTAAAGTATGGCGATGCGCCCGAAGACTACGGAACCGACGTCTACGCGGCGAAGGCAATGGATTTCATTCAGCGCAGCGTGAAAAGCGGCGACCCGTTCTTTGCCCATATTTCGGTGTACGCGCCTCACGGTCCTTATGCCTCTGCGCCACGTCATGCCAATTTATTTGCCGACCTGACCATGCCGCGTTCGCCTTCGTTCAACGAAGAGGATAACAGCGACAAGCCCTGGGTGTACAGCGAAGAGCCTGCATTGAGCGATAAAAACATCGCAAAAATGGAAAAAATTTACCCTGAACGAATTCGGTCCATGCAGGCGGTGGACGAGATGGTCGAAAACATCGTCAAGACGCTTGATTCGCTTGGCGCGCTGGACAACACCTACATCTTCTTCACCTCCGACAATGGCTTCCACATGGGGCAGCATCGCCTGTTGCTTGGAAAAAATACCGCCTTCGAGGAGGATATCCGGGTGCCGTTTCTGGTACGCGGACCGAACATCGCGGCGGGAACCAGGGTTGGCTCTCTTTCTGGAAACGTAGATTTGGCTTCGACCTTTGCCGACATCGCCGGAATCGACGCCCCCGATTTTGTAGATGGCCGTTCGCTGATGCCGCTGCTGACGGGAATCAAACCCGACAACTGGCGACAAGCCTTCCTGCTGGAACGCGGTCTGCTGGATGAAGCCGCGTACGCGCCCGATGTTTTTGTCTCGGCTGGCTACATGTCTGGATTGCGCGAACCGCCCGATTCACCCTATCAGGCAAAACAAGACCGCGCCTATCGCGGTTTGCGGACGGATGATTACACCTTTGTCCAATACGGCGATGGCACGCTGGAACTCTACGACTTGAAAGTGGATCCGTATCAACTGGAGAACATCGCTGGAAGCGCGTCGCCGAGTTTGGTGGAGAAACTGCAAATCTGGCTCGATGCGCTCAGGCATTGCGAAGGCGCTTCGTGCCGCGAAATCGAGTCGCAGCCTTCCCCCGATCTGGAGTAGTTAATCCTGATAGCAATTGAGAGATCCGCAGGATAGAATTGAATTTGGAAAGGAATTATTAATATGGAAATCCCAAGACACTGGCGTCTGAAACAACCACGATATGGTCTGGTTGGCGAAGTCTGCCCGCATTGCGACCATAAAATCTTCCCGCCCCGCGATGTCTGTCCCAACTGCGGCGACGAAGCCAAGGAACAATTTGCATTCAGCGGCAAAGGGGAGATTTATTCGTTCACAACCATTTACGAAGCCCCATCAGGTTTCGACTCGAATGCGCCGTACACCGTGGCGCTGATTAAATTGGAAGAGGGTCCCATCCTCACCGCACAACTCACCGACCTCGACGACCAGCCCGTTGAAATCGGCATGCCCGTGGAAATGGTCACGCGTAAAATGCGGAATGACGGGGATGAACGGGGAATTATCGTTTACGGGTATAAGTTTCGCCCTTACCGATATATGCCGCAGGTTACCTTCGATTCGGAAAATCTTGAATGAAAAAATGCCGTTTTGCGTGAGCCGAACGGCATTCGAAAATGGAAATTGAAAAATTGCTCGCCAGCCAATCCCGCCGATTTGCTTTAGGCTTTCAAGCGCGAAAAAATGTAGAACGATTCATGTGGGTGGCAAGAGAGGAAAGAGTGATGTGTGAAATGGGCAATTGTTGCAGTTGATGCGGCTATGGATAAATCGTCGGGATATTTGCATTATCGCGGTTATTTTGCTGCACAATCTTTCTACCGGTGTTCTTTTTCAATATCCATGCCGGGGATTTTGAATTTCTTTTCGATGATAGACATAACGATGGTCATTACGCCCACTATTGCGATATAAAAAACCGCCACGGTGAGATAGGCTTCAATTGGATTGTAGTATTTGCTGGAAATTTGTTTCGCTTTTGTCATCATGTCTGGGACAGCGATCACAAAGACAACAGCAGTATACTTTACAATGGATATGGCTTCATTCGACCAGGAAGGAAGCGCCAGCCGCAATGCCTGAGGGAGAATCACGTAGTAAATGGATTTAAATCTACCCATTCCTATCGACCGCGCAGCGAGCATCTGACCTTCGCCAACAGCCTGTAGCGCCCCTCGAAAGTACTCTGCCTGATACGCGCCACTATTGATACCCAGCGCGATATATGCGGCGGTCATGGCGGGTAAGGTGATATTAAAGTCGGGCAAGCCATAATACACAACAAAAAGTAGAACAAGTAATGGGACACCACGAAAGACTTCTGTGTAAACAATCGCCAGACGACGAAGAAACCCTCGTCCATAGACTCGCATGATGGCAATTGGCAAACCGATGATAGCGCCAATGCTCAACCCAACGGTTGCTATCTTCAAGGTAATCCAAAGACCTTGCCAGTATTCAGGCAAAGCGATCCTCAAGAATTCAATCAGGTCACTCATGTTTCACTTTTCCATCCGGCAAATTGTTGCTCAATTCCATAAATCGGGATAAAAAAACGCGGGTTCGCGCTACTTTGGGATTGGTAATAATCTGTTGCGGCGAGCCTTCTTCAATGATATAGCCGCCTTCCATGAAAATGATGCGGTCGGCAACTTCACTGGCAAAGCCCATCTCATGAGTGACGACAAGCATGGTCATTCCCTCTTCAGCCAATTTTTTCATTACTTGTAAAACATCGCCAATTAATTCCGGGTCAAGAGCGGATGTGGGTTCATCGAATAACATGACACGCGGTTCCATTGCCAGCGATCTGGCAATCGCGACGCGCTGTTTCTGTCCACCAGAAAGTTCGGAGGGGTAATGATTTGCCCAATCCTTCAATCCGACATGCTCAAGTTCAGCTAGAGCTTTCTGGTGGGCAATATCCGGCTTGAGTCCAAGTACTTTGGTCAGCCCAAGCATGACATTTCCGAGGGCTGTCAGGTGATTGAACAGGTTGAAATCCTGAAAAACCATGCCAATTTTTTGCCGTTTGTGATCCAAGTCAATCCCATGAGCCATGAGATTTTCGCCATCAAACCAAATCTCGCCGGAATCCGGCCAGGTAAGCAGGTTGATGCAACGCAACAGAGTGCTTTTCCCGGTTCCACTGGGACCAATGAAAACGACCACTTCCCCTTCTTCCACTTCAAGAGTCACACCTTTGAGAATTTCATTGCCGCCATAGCGCTTATGCAGATTATTTATTTTGATTAAGCTCATGTGATTACCTCGTTAAGTGCATAGAATCGGATGATAAGGTTTTCTGTTTTTCCAATGAATCTAATCCCCGATTCATGAGAAAGGTTAGAATGAAGTAGATCAGGGCTACGGAAAAGTATGCCAAAAAAGGCTGGTACGTTCGAGCGCTGAAATATTGCGCCTGTCGAAGCATTTCAGGCACGCCCAATATGTAAACGAGTGATGAATCTTTCAAAACGATGGCTGCTTCATTAGACCACGGGGCGATTGCCACATTCAACGCCTGAGGCAGGATTACGTAACGAATGGACTTGATGCGACTCATCCCGATGGAGCGAGCCGCGAGCATCTGTCCCTGGGGTATGGATTTTAATGCTCCACGAAATATCTCAGATTGATATGCCCCACTAACCAAAGATAGCGCCAGCGAACCAGCCCAAAATGCGGATAAATTGGCAATATCGGCAATAACGAAAAAAAGGATAAGAACTGCCAGAAGTAAAGGCATTGCGCGCAGGAGCGTGCTGTACAGCACTGCAAACCAAGCCAGGGGCTTAGCGCCATAGACGCGCATCAAAGCAAGTGACACGCCGATAAGCAAGCCAAACAAGAGCGCGATGGCAGTTACTTCGAGAGTAACCACCAGTCCCAACATCATGTAATAGAATAAATTTGCAATATCATTCAACATAATAGATCCCTAGTCGAGATGGATTGAGTTGCTTTGTTAGCGTTTGCTTGACTTGGAATAGATTGTATTTTTTCCTCATTTACGTACGCGTGAATATTATGCGCGGGAGTATCCGGGCTTGACGCCAAAGATACTCCCGCGCAATGAAAGTAGCTACTCTTTGATATATTGGTCGTGGAGTTTTTGGATAAAGCCTTCATCAATCAACTGCTGGATAATCTTGTCCATCTCAGCCTTGAATTCGGGCTCATTCAATGGCATGGCGATAGCCTGCCCTGTTTCGGCGATGAAATCAGAATAAGCAATCTTTACATCCATGTTCGTGGTCAGGTCTTGGGCGGGACCAACATCCACAAAGCCAATCTCTATTCGTCCAGCTTGCAGATCAAGCGCGATTTGTTCGGCGCGATCATAACTGGAAATATTTTCAGCCGGCATTAACCCCGGTTCAACTAGGTTTTTTGTCAGCCAGTCTGCCAAAGTGGTGCCGGTTTGAACGCCTATTTTATAGTTCGCCATTTCCTTTGGATCTTTGATCTCGATAGACGAGTCTTTTTTCACCAAAATTGCCTGTGCCTGCGCGTTATATGAAATGGTAAAACCTACTTTTTGCTGTCTTTCAGGCGTGGCAGCCATAGCCGCGATAACAACATCCACTTTGCTGCCTGCAACAGCAGTGATGAGAGCATCAAATCCTAAATCCTGGATTTCGACTTCAACGCCCATCCGTTTGCCAATTTCGCGAATCAGATCCATATCATATCCAGTGAAATTTCCTTGTTCGTCTTTGAACTCGTATGGGGGATAATCCGCGGAAGTTCCTACCACCAACTTGCCGCGGGCGCGAACTGTTTCCAACAGATTTGAGGGCGGCTTTGATCCGCAGGCTCCAAGCAAAACGCTCAGTAGAAGTAAAACAATGGTAATTCGAGTGAGTTTCATTTTTTCTCCTTTTCGTTTAAGTTGAACAATTTTGATGACGATAAGATAAAGACAAGTATGTAAGTTTCCGGGCATTCTCCTTTTTAGCTGGACACGAATTGCCTAATTTGATTGACGCTCAACCCTTTTAGTCCCATCTTTTCCAAGGTCCGCCCCTCCACCGTGTAATCAACGCCATTGAACGCGTTTGCAAATTGAATAGCCGCTCTCATGACGGGAGTATCCACCTTGGTTAATTCGGCAAACTCGAGGCAGGGTACGAACAGATATGGAACATCTTCCGTAATATAACGGTGTTGTGATGATCCAGGCGCGCCATCAATAGAGCCGTGGGTGGCGGAATTCCTGTTGAACTCATAGACGCTTTTGTAGGAAGTTCCG
>CAILWD010000334.1 GCA_903837815.1 uncultured Chloroflexota bacterium
CGCCGTTGGGACAATCCACCACCACGGTCAGGCGGGAAATGGCGGGCTTCTCGGTGCGCCCAACTGCCAGCGACTCAATATTGAAATTGCGGCGGCGGAACAGCGATGCCACGCGGTTCTACACGCCAGGTTTATTTTCGACTAATGCGATGAAGGTGTAGTTCATGAGGTACTCCATAATTACCAATTACTAATTACCAACAACTGGAGATTAGTAATTGGAGATTGGTAATTTACGACTTCAGCGGTCTCTGCAACATCTGATCCAGCGCCGAGCCTGCGGGAACCATCGGGTAGACGGCTTCTTCCTGCTCCACAACGAACTCGATCACGGCTGGACCCTTGAAACTGCGCGCCCAGGCGATGGCTTCGTCCACTTCCTCGAGTTTGGTCACGCGCCTCGCAGGGACGTTGTGCGCTTCGGCAAGTTTGATGAAATCGGGCGAGAGCATGTTCACGGCGGAGTAGCGCTTCTCGAAGAAAAATTCCTGCCACTGGCGCACCATGCCGAGAAAACTATTGTTCATGATGGCGACTTTGACGTTCGCGCCTTCCTGCACGGCAGTGGTCAACTCGGCGGCAGTCATCTGGAATCCACCGTCGCCCGCCACCGCCCAGACTTCCTCTTCCTTGTTGGCAAACCACGCGCCAATCGCAGAGGGTAGACCAAAGCCCATCGTGCCTGCTCCGCCCGAAGTAAGCCAGCGGTTGGGTTTATCCAGCGCGTAATATTGCGCCGTCCACATCTGGTGCTGACCCACATCCGTGGTGACGATGGCGTTGCCGCCCGTCGCCTTCCAGATGTCCGCGATCAAATGCGGCACGTGGAGTTTGCCGTTGCGCTCCCAGTTCATGATGCTGCGCGAATCGCCCTCGGCTTTCCATTGGTTGATTTGTTTCTTCCATTCCTCGTGGTCATATTCATCCACCATCGGGATAAGATCGCTCAGAACGGTCTTCAAATTGCCAACCAGCGGAACGTCCGCCGCCACGTTCTTGTGCAACTCCGACGGGTCGATCTCGACATGGATTTTCTTCGCGTGCGGCGCGTAGGTCTTGAGCGTGCCAGTCACGCGGTCATCGAAGCGCATTCCGAACGCAAGCAGCAAATCGGAATTTTGGATTGCCAGATTGGTGTGGACTTCGCCGTGCATACCCATCATCCCGAGGCTCAACTCGTGCGAAGCGGGGAACGCTCCCAGTCCAAGCAGGGTGCTGGCTACGGGAGTTTGGGTCTTGACCGCGAACGCCATCAACGCTTCTTCCGCCTTCGACATCAACACGCCATGTCCGCACAAAATCACGGGGCGATGCGCCTTCTCGATCAACTTGACGGCGTGCTCCAAAGACTCCTGCGGGGCGTGGTCAACGGGCTGGTAGCCAGGCAGTTTCACATCTTCGGGGTAGACAAACTCACACTGTTCCACCTGCGCGTTCTTGCAGATGTCGATCAGCACGGGACCAGGTCGTCCAGTGCGGGCGATGTAAAATGCCTCGCGCACCACTTCCGCGATTTCATCGGCACGAGTGACGAGATAATTGTGCTTGGTGATAGGCAGGGTGATGCCCGTCACATCCACTTCCTGAAAGGCATCGCCGCCGATGAGATGAGCAGCGACCTGTCCCGTGACAAAGACCACAGGGACAGAATCCATCATCGCCGTGGCAATGCCCGTGACCAGATTCGTCGCGCCAGGTCCCGAAGTCCCCATCGCCATCCCCACCTTGCCCGAAGCGCGGGCGTAACCGTCGGCGGCGTGCGCGGCTCCCTGCTCATGCCGTACCAGCACATGATGAATCGGGTAACTCAACATCGCGTCGTAGATCGGCATATTCGCCCCGCCTGGGTAGCCGAAGACCACCTCCACGCCCTCGCGCACCACACATTCCCATAAAATTTCAGCGCCTGTTTTCTTCATTCTCTCTCCTTGGGTTTCGTCATTGCAAGGGCGCTAGCCCGAAGCAATGATGGCAATTAACTTTGTAGAACCGCTCCCGTATCCGCGCTGGTGACAAAGTGCGAATAACGCTTCAACCATTTCGATGTGATTTTGGATTTGAACGGAGGCATTGCCTTGATCCGATTTTGAATCTCCTCGTCGCTCAACTTGACCTCGAGCCTGCGTGCCACCAAATCAATCTGGATCAAGTCCCCAGCCTTGAGCGCCCCAATCGGACCGCCCGCCGCCGCTTCGGGTGAAACGTGACCGATGCACGCGCCACGAGTCCCGCCGCTGAAACGACCATCGGTAATCAGCGCAACTTTGTCGCCGAGACCTTGTCCCATGATCGCGGATGTAGGCGAGAGCATTTCCTGCATCCCAGGTCC
>CAILWD010000335.1 GCA_903837815.1 uncultured Chloroflexota bacterium
TCGGGAATCAGCACGATGGAACGCAACCCAGCCCGAGCGGCGTACGCCGCCGCGGAAGCCGCCGTATTTCCAGTCGAAGCGCAAATCACGGTCTTTGCACCGCGTCCGACAGCTTCGCTGATGGCGGCGGTCATGCCGCGATCTTTGAACGAGCCAGTCGGGTTGAGACCTTCAAATTTGATGAACAACTCACAGCCAAACTCCCTGCTCAAACGCGGCATGGGAATCAGCGGGGTATTCCCTTCGAGCAGGGAAACGGGTTTCGTGTGGGCGGGCAGGTCGAGATACTGCCCGTAGCGATGAAGCAAACCTTGATATGTCATGAGAACTCCAAAATTGGGAATGGCAGATTATAACAAGACCGCCTGTTTTATTGGCGGTCTTGTTCGGGCAAACTACTTCTTCTTTGTTTTTGGACTTGCCTTTTTTGCGGCAGGCTTTGCAGCCACTTTTGACTTTTCCGTCTTGGGTTTCGCAACCGCAGTTTTTACAACGGGCTGTTCAACGGCAACAGCAACAGGCTGGAGTTCCAACTTTGGTTCTTTGTACGGGTCGCGCAAGTTGACAGGTTTCACGTGGCTGTCGCGCACGCGCAGGTTGAGCATTTCCACGAAGACCGAAAAGCCCATCGCAAAATAAACGTAGCCCTTTGGAATGTGCTGGTGCAGCCCTTCGACAATCAGCGTGAAGCCGATGAGCAAAAGGAAACTGAGCGCCAGGATTTTGATGGTGGGATGATGTTCGACAAATGAGCCAAGCGGTCCCGCCACGAAAATCATCACGCCCGCCGCGATGACGACAGCAATAATCATGATGGCGATGTGGTCAACCATACCGACGGCGGTGATAACCGAGTCGAGCGAGAAGACGATATCCAACAGCATGATTTGGATGATGACGCTCATAAAGGTTGCGGCAACCTTCGCCGAAGCCGCGCCTTCCTTGCCTTCCAGTTTGTCATGGATTTCGTGCGTGCTTTTCCACAGCAGGAACAGACCGCCTGCCAGCAGAATCAAGTCGCGCCCAGAGATACCAATCGATTCGCCGCCAAACCAGGGGATGTGGAAGAACGGCTCTTCGAGGCTGATGATCCACGAGAGGGAGAGCAAAAGCAGAATGCGGGTAATGACCGCCAGCATGATGCCCGTCGTCCGCGCCCGCTGTTGATCCTGCTGCGGGAGTTTCCCTGCAAGGATGGAGATAAAGATCACGTTATCCACGCCAAGTACGAGTTCCAATGCAATCAGCGTGACAAGCGCAATCCAAGATTCGGGTTGTGCAATCCAACTAAAGTCCACAGTTTTGCTCCTACGAAAAGAATGACGCAATTCTACCAAAAACTCCTCAAAAAAAACCTCGGAGGTCTGTAAGACCTCCGAGGTTTGCTTACTACCTAATCTTGAACATCTGGGTGAGTTTCATCGCCAGGTTCAGGTCGCCAGCCAATTTCAGTTTGCCCTGCATGAAGGCTTGCATTCCGTCGATTTCACCCGTGAAGATTTTGACGTAATCACCGGAGTCGGCAGTGAGCGTCATTTTCGGGGAGGCGTGAACGCCCTTGCCGACTTCGCACTTGCCGTCTTTGACGGTGGCATACCAGTCGCCCGCTTCTTCACCCGTGAATTTGAATTGGATGGTGGCGTCGAGTCCAGGCGCTTTTTCGGGCATGAACGCGCCAGGCATTTTGGACATGAGTGTTTCGATTGTGAGAGCCATTTTTTCTCCTTTTAGTTGGGGCGCAGCGGCGCTGCGCCCTTACAGATTCTATTGCAGGTTTTCAAACACCGCCGCCGCGCCCATGCCGCCGCCGATGCACATGCTGACCATGCCATACTTGGACTTGCGGCGCGCCATTTCATAAATCAACTGCGTGGTGAGTTTGGAGCCTGTGCAGCCCAGCGGATGTCCGAGGGCAATTGCGCCGCCGTTGACGTTGATTTTCTCTTCGTCGAGCCCCAGCGTGCGGATGACGGCAAGGCTCTGCGCGGCGAAAGCTTCGTTTAATTCTATCAGGTCAATGTCATTCTGGGACAGCCCCGCGATTTTCAACGCCTTCGGAATTGCCGCAACGGGACCAATGCCCATCATCTCTGGCGGAACTCCACCAACAGCGAAGGAGACGAATCTCGCCAGCGGTTTCAATCCCAACTGGGCGGCGCGTTCCGCTGACATGACCATCACGACCGAAGCACCATCCGACATCTGCGAGGAGTTGCCAGCGGTGACTGTGCCGCCTTCTTTGAAAGCAGGCTTGAGCTTGGCAAGCGCTTCCAGCGTGGTATCGGCTCGGGGACCTTCATCCCGCTTGACGGTGAAATTCTTTTTGACGGGTTTTTCATCTACGCCCAATTCGGTCACTTCCACATCGATCGGAATCAGTTCGGGGTCGAATAATCCAGAGTTGACCGCCTGCGCGGCTTTCTGATGACTCTTCATCGAAAAAACGTCCTGGTCTTCGCGGCTGATTCCATATTTGGCGGCGACGTTTTCGGCAGTCAGTCCCATGTTGGTGTAGTAGTGCGGCAGGTCCATTGCAAAGTGCGGGTTGGGCGAAAACTTGTAGCCCATCATCGGCACCATGCTCATAGATTCGACTCCGCCCGCGATGGCAATTTCAATTTGACCCGCCTGAATGGCATTTGCAACATGCGCAATGGACTGCACGCCCGATGAGCAATAACGATTGATGGTTTCAGCGGGGACGGTATCGGGCAAACCTGCGCGGAGCGCGATCATGCGTGCAATGTTCATGCCCTGCTCGCCTTCGGGGAAGGCACAGCCAAAGACCACATCCTCGATTTCAGCGGGGTCAAGATTCGGCGTTCGCTTGAGCAATTCCTGAATCGCCGCAGCCGACATTTCGTCTGGACGGACGGTTGCCATCCCGCCGCGTTTGGCTTTGCCTACGGGAGTTCGTACAGCGCTAACGATAACGGCTTCTTTCATAGTGACTCTCCTTTTGTACACGGATTACACTGATTTCACGGATAAGAACGGATTTTTCTTTTTATTTTTTCGTCCACTTTAGCGACCCTTTGCGGTCGTTGTCGAGGACTTTACGCTTGAATTCGGCTGACTTTCCAAAATTCATCAAGTAGCCAACTTCCATTTCGGTGGACTTCAGGTAATTGAGCAGTTGTGCCTCATGTTCTTCGGTGATATGAGCAACAGCCTTCAACTCAAGCAAGATTAAATCGTTGACAATCATATCTGCAAAATACTCGCCAACTTCCTGCCCACGAAAATAGACTTTTATCGGTACCTGTTCGTCAACTTTTAGACCAATTTGACGTAGGGCAATTCCAAAAGCCTTCTGATAAATTTTCTCGCTGAAGCCATAACCAAGTTCATTATGGATTTCATAGAAAACCTTGATAATCTTATCGCTCAATTCAGAGTGTTTGCCCTGAAATATCGGCTTTTGTCCTGTACCAAACTGGTTCATAGAGCCTACTCCATTTTTCAACGAAACTCAAAAGCAAATCCGTGCCACTCCGCGCAATCCGTCAAATCCGTGTCCAGATTTTTAATTTTGTACACGGATTACACTGATTTCACAGATAAGAACGGATTTTTTTATTTTAGAAAAATCCGTGCCACTCCGCGCAATCCGTCAAATCCGTGTTCGGGTTTTCTTAGTTCCTCAACGGCTTCCCCGTCTGCAACAGCGACCACATTCTGGCTTGAGTCTTTTCTTCACCGCACAGAGACAGGAAGGCTTCGCGTTCCAAATCGAGGATGTATTGCTCGCTCACCCATTGCGGCTTGGACAGGTCACCGCCAGCCATGATGTACGCCAATTTGGTGGCAATGTGGGCATCGTAGTCAGTGATGTAGTTGCCTTCCTTGAACGACCACGCGCCAATCTTCATCGCGCCGTACATGTCGCGCCCAGCGGCGTAGATGAGTTCGGGGGCGGGCGGTTTGTATCCCGCCGCGGACATGTGCAACACTTCGCGCTTGGCTTCGGTCAGCAGGTGTTCGCGGTTGATGATGATTCTATCTTGCGGATTCAAAATGCCCATGCTCCGCGCTTCTTCGGCGGAGGTGGCGACCTTTGCCTGACCAATTTGCAGGAAGGCTTTTTGCAGGAAGGGAAAGACTTCCGCGCCATCGGTTCGCATGGCGGGGTTGACGAGGCGGCGCATATATTCTTTTGTGCCTGCACCCGCAGGGATGACGCCCGCGCCGAGTTCCACCAAACCGATGTAGGTTTCCGCCGCGGCGACCACACGCGAGGCGTGCATGGTCACTTCACAGCCGCCGCCGAGAGCCAGTCCCGCAGGGGCAACCACCACAGGTTTGGGTGAATATCGCATCCGCATATTCATGCCTTGCAGTTTGCGGATCGCGCCGTCGAGTTGATCCCACATCCCTTGTTGGGCGGCGACCACCACCATGAACAGATTCGCGCCCGCGCTAAAATGTTCGCCTTCACTGCCGATGACCAAGCCATCAAAATCATTTTCAACGCGGTCGAGCGCTTCGGATGTGATGTTGAAAATATCATCATCCAACGCATTCATCTTGGTGTGAAATTCAACCAGCGCCACGCCATCGCCGATGTCAAACAGCGACGCGCCCGCGTTTTCTGAAATCACTTTCTTCGTGCCGCGCAAATCCTTGAGGAACACAAAGCCTTCAGGCTGTTTCAATTTCACATATTTCTTTTTTGAAACATCGTACGCGCCGACTTTGTTCGTGCCTTTGTATTGGTAGAAAGTCTCGACGCCGTTCTTCAACATCTCGTCCACCCACTTGGCGGCAGGGTAGCCTTCCTTCTTCATCTGCTTGACGGTCTCTTTCACGCCGAGCATGTCCCATATCTCGAACGGACCCGCTTCGTGCATGAATCCCCAACAAATGGCATTATCAATCGGCTTGGCAGTATCTGCCACTTCGGGGATGATGGAGGAAACGTACTGGAAACTTTGATAGGTGAGCGTCTTGACCAACTTCGCAGCTTTATCGTCCGCGCCCAACATGACCTTGAGCCTGTCACCCAATCCCTCGACATCTTTCGCCGCCTTGACAGAGTCGAAGCGCGGTTTGCCCGCGGGGACATGCTCCAGCGTATTCAAATCCAGAGAGTGAAATTCCTTCTTGCCATCTGCGCCGCGCGCTTCCTTGTAGAAGCCGACCTTCGTTTTGTTGCCAAGCCACTTGCGTTCGAGCAGGGTATCCATCAACTTGCGCGGCTTTTCGGCGGCGAGATATTTTTGACCGAGTTTGTCATGCGGAATCAGCGGCGCGAGATTCTTGCCGACATGATCCCAAACGTCCACGCCGACCAGATCAATCAAGCGGAAGGTTGCCGTCTTCGGGCGACCCATCAGCGGACCCGTGAGCGAGTCCACTTCGTCCACCGTGTAATCGTTGTTGAGGATGAAGTCCAGCGCAAAGGCTCCCGTTCCAAACGCCACGCGGTTACCGATGAAGTTGGGCGTATCCTTGCAAAGCACCACGCCCTTGCCCAAGGTGAACTCGCCGAAGTGGACAAAGAACTCGGTGACTTCCTTCGAGGTGTCCGCAGTCGGGATGATTTCCAGTAGTTTCAAATAGCGCGGCGGATTGAAAAAGTGCGTGCCGAGGAAATGCTGTTTGAATCCCTTGCTGCGACCTTCGGCAATGTCCTTGACGGGAATGCCCGAAGTGTTGGTCGAGACAATCGCATTCGGCTTGCGGACTTCGTCAATGCGGGTCATCAAGTCCACTTTGATTTTGAGGTTCTCGACGATGGCTTCGCAAACCCAGTCCGCTTCGGCAACTGCGCCAAAGTCATCTTCGAGGTTTCCCAACTTGACCAGCGTTTTCAGCCCATCGCCCATCAGGTTGGCAGGCTTGGACTTCAAACATCTGTCCCAGCCATCCTTCACGATTTTATTTTTGTCATCCGAATCCTTCGCAACAATATCCAGCAAAGTGACAGGGATTCCGATATTCGCCAAATGAGCCGCAATCGCCGCGCCCATTGTGCCAGAGCCGATGACAACTGCTTTGTGTATGTGATAGTTCATAAGTGCCTCCATAATGTGTCTAAAGTGTCGGTGTGTCGAAAGTGTCTGATAAACCGCGACACTTTGACACCTCGACACTTTTTATCGCAGTTCCTTCCCGCTATACCCCAACACCTGCCGCGCCACAACGAGGCGATTGATTTGCCCCGTGCCTTCGTAGATGTCGGTAATCTTCGCATCGCGGAACCACTTCTCCAACAGGAACTCGCGGCTATAGCCCAGTGGTCCCATAATTTCCACGGCTTTCTGCGTGATCTTCGTCACCACATCGCCCGCGCGGACTTTACTCATCGACGACTCCAATGCGTTGGGTTTCTTGTTGTCCGCCATCCAAACCGCTTTCAGAACCAGCAACCAGGCTGAACGGAGTTGAATTTCCATGTCAATGACATCTTTTTCAACCGAGGTCAGTTTGTTGCGCGGAAGTCCATAGCGGATTTCGACTCTGCTTTCGGCGAGTTTCTCTTTGAGGAATTCAAGCGCGGCTCGCGCCACGCCGATGCCTGACGCTGCTACGAGGGGGCGGGTCATGTCGAAAGTAGCCATCGCGCCCTTGAAGCCTGTGGTGGTCTTCTCGACGGTGGGACTGCCGAGGATGTTATCGAACGGGACGCGGGCGTCCACCAAAGCGATGGTCGCCGTGTCGCTGGCGCGGATACCGAGTTTATGCTCCAGCCCGACGACTTTCACGCCAGGCGTGCCAGCCTCGACGACGAAAGCTCTCATGCCAGCGCGTCCCGCCGTCGGGTCAATGCTTGCCCAAACGACGATGAAGCCTTTGCCAAATTGCTCGTAGGAATTGAAAGACTTCTCGCCAGCAGTGACGAAAATCTTCTCGCCGTTGATGACCCACTCGTTGGCCGCTTCATCCAAAACGGCGCGGGTGCGGATTGCCGAAGTATCGGAGCCTGCGCCCGCTTCGGTCATGCACATGGCGGCAAAGGTCGGCTTCTCTTCGTTAAACCGCGCCAGGAATTTTGCGCGTTGTTCAGGCGTGCCAGCCGATTGAACCGCCGCCGCGCCGAGTCCGCCGCCAGGGGTGACGAGGTAAAAGCCCACGTCGCCCCACGAAAGCATTTCAATCAGTGACGCCAGGTTTTGATACGCAATCGGCGGGCGTTTTTCTTTTTGTTCGCCACCCTCTTTGGGCTTGTCTTCCTTCGGCGCAAGGCTTCCGCCGCCGATGGAACGCATGGCGCTGTGCATGAACTCGATGTAGCCAAAGGGAATTTCATGCTCGCACTCGTCCATCTCACGCGAGGTCGAACGCATCATATTTTCAGCAACGGTCTTCAACACAAACTGAGTCTGTGCAATGGGTTTCGGGGTTTCAAATTCGATGGTCATGGGTTATCTCCTTGTAAAAGTACACAGGTAAAAACGTAAACAAGTAAACACGTCTCCTTGATTACCTATCTACCTGTTTACCTGTCTACCTTCTCACACTATCGCCAATCCTGTCAGCATGGCAAAGCCGCGCCCGTTGCGCATCCACAGTTCGACGGGATGTTCGCGGATGTAGCCGTGTCCGCCGAGGATTTGGACGCCGCGATCCGTGACCATCATCGCCATGTCCGCCGCGCCTGTGAAGGCGAGGTAGGCGGCTTGGGCAACATCTTCCTTGCCTGTGTCCAACTTCCAGGCGGCTTCCCAAGTCATCAGGCGCATGGCTTCGATTTCGATTGCCATTTCTGCCAGCATGAAGGCGATGGCTTGCTTTTGGGCGATTTTCACGCCGAAGGCTTCGCGCTCCTTGGCGTAGTTGGTTGCGTAATCGAGGGAGGCTTTCGCCACACCGACAGCGGCTGAGGCGGAGGCAATGCGCATCGAAGCCAGAATCAACTCAAAGTCGTGACCCGCTTCGCCGCCGAGCCGATTCGCCGCTGGGACTTTCACTCCATCCAGATTGACTCGGTACATCGGCAGGGCGTTCAAGCCCATCAACTTCTCACGTTCATCCGCAACGGATAATCCCGCCGCGCCTTTGGGAACGATAAAACCCTGTGTCTTGCCGTCGAGGTTGGCGTACACAATCATGGCTTCGGCGTCTTTGGCGAAAGGCACGAAGGCTTTTTCGCCGCTGAGGACGTAGTCGCCGCCGTCAGCGGTGGCAGCCGTCTTGAGCGCGGTTGGGTCAAAGTCGAAGGCGTATTCGATCAACGCGGCGGTGTAGGGTGTCCAATCGCCTTCAATCACGGAGGGCAAAAACTCCTGTTTTTGCTGCTCTGAGCCAGCCAACAAAATCGGCATGGCAAACAGCGATGGGGTCATCACCGCCAACGCGCCCGCCAGGTCGCCAAAGGCAAACTCTTCCATTGCCAGCGCACCCGTCACAGCGGAGCGGTCACCAAA
>CAILWD010000336.1 GCA_903837815.1 uncultured Chloroflexota bacterium
CCGCCTGCCCATTATGGATGGGGGAGGAAGTAATGGCGCGTTTGGCCTGGAAACGCCATTTTTGGTTCCCACGAAAATCGATGGCGTACAGTCCGCCCGCTTCGTTACCGAAGTAGATCATCTCATTGGCAATGATCGGCGTGGAGTAAATCGGGGCGTCGGTTGTGTATTTCCAGATGGCGCGCCCGCTGTTGACGTTGACCGCATGGAGGTCCTGGTCTTCGGAACCGAAGAAAATGTGACCGTCGGCAATGCGCGGCGAGGAATAGATTTTTCCATCTGTGTAATACGTCCAAACCACCTTGCCGGCGCGCAGACCAATCACGTGCAGGCGTTTATCTTCAGAGCCAAAGATGACATTATTATCGTAGACGAGCGGGCGTGAAACAATGCCGCCTTCGGTGGCATACTTCCATTGAAACTGCCCGTCTGCGGCATTCAGGGCATAGAGGTTGTTATCATAACATCCAATCAATAATATTCCCTGATGCAAGGTAGGCGTGCCCCGAATTTCATCTTCACACTTGAAAGACCAGAGGGGTTTGATACCGGTGCCGCTTGTGGCTGCGGGCAAGGCAGAGGCAATTTTGGCGAGCGTGCCCGTTTTGCGCACCACATTCATCAATGCGTCTTTCATTGCATCGGCGGCGGGAAAGCGGTCAGATGGATTATATTGCAAGGCAACATTAATCACTGCCTCGAATTCAACGGAGACGTTCGGGTTGATGCGGCGCACAGGGCGCTCGGCAAAGGAGAAAGGCGGCTCGAGACGGGGATCGCGCCGCGTAATGGCATGATGCAAAGTGGCGCCCAGGGAATAAATATCCGCCAGCGGGCCGGCCTCGCCGCGATACTGTTCGGGCGGTGAATATCCTTCAGTGCCGATCATGGTCCCCTTCTGGCCGCTCTGGAAAGACTTGGCAATGCCAAAGTCCACAAGCACCACATCGCCGTTGTGATTGATCATCACGTTGGACGGCTTCATATCGCGGAAGATAACCGGGTCGGGTTTGTGGGCATGAAGATACGACAACACGTCGCACAACTGGAGCGCCCAACTGATGACCTGATCTTCGGGCAGGAAGCCGTTGGTATCGGAGATCACCGCTTCGAGGTCTTTGCCGTGAATGAATTCCAGGACAAGATACGAACGGTCATCGTTGGTGAAATAGTCGTAAATGCGGGGGATGGATGGATGATTAAGCGTGGCGAGCATATTCGCTTCGCGCTCGAAATTCTGGACGATGGTCTGCCGGATCAACAAGTCGGGCGCAGTGTTGATCATCTCCTTCACCGCAACCAGTTTGACCACATTGGGGAAGTGCAGGTCGCGGGCGCGGTAAACCGACCCCATGCCGCCCACACCGATTACATCCTGAATACTATAGCGGCTAACCAGCGTGATGCCAGACTGAAGTTGTTGTTGGCGCGGACCGGAACTACCATCCGATTCAAAGCCGATGGGAGAGGTGATATTCCTGGTTTCCAGAGCAAACTCCTGCGGCGTAAAGCGATTTCATTGAATTATAGTGTGCAGTGATGGGAATTGCAAATACCAGACAATTGCAGTTTTGTGGATTCCGACTTGCGGGGAATTGTTTTCTGGGGCAAAATGAAAGGACTGTGAAAATTCTTGCAATCAGCGACCAGGCGGAAGAGCGGGTATACACGCTCGCATCCAACGGACATTTTCAGGACACAGAGCTTATCCTCGGCTGTGGGGATATGCCCTACGCTTACCTGGAATATCTCGTGACTATTTTGAACGTGCCAATGTACTACGTGCCGGGCAACCACGATCCGCGGTTTGACCCGCGTTCGGACAAGGCTCACGCTGAAGGCGGAGCCAACCTCGACTTGAAGACCGCGCGCCACAAAACCTTCCTGATCGGCGGCTTCGGAGGTTCCATCCGTTATCGTCCCGACGGAGTCAATCAATACAGCCAAACCGAAGCCTATCTGCGGGCATTCAGACTTCTGCCGCGTCTTGTTCTCAACCGTATGCAATATGGGCGGGCATTGGATATTCTCATCAGTCATTCGCCGCCATACGGCATCCACGACGATACAGACCCAGCCCATCACGGGTTGAAAGCCTTGAACTGGCTGGTGCGCATCGCACAGCCGCGCTATGTTTTTCACGGGCACACCCATTTCTACCGCCGCAACCTTGCCACTCCCGAAACCATACTCGGCATCACCAAAATCATGAACGTCTATCCTTATAAAATTATCGAAGCGAGTCATTAACATGTCTGACCAAATCAATGCGCGCACAAGCGCCGACTTTAGCCGGGCGCGGCGCAAATCCTTTTTCAACCAGATTCTATCCGTCCTTTCGGGGCAGCCGACCAAACTCCTGTCTTATGATGACGTGAAGGAAAAACTTCACGTTGGCGGTCCCGTTTATCGCGGGGTGAAAACCGTCCGCGTGGACCAGATTGCAGGCAGCCTCAACCGCTACCACGAGTTCGACCGCGCCTTCCTTCCGAAAGCCGACCAACTCTCCAGCCGCTGGCAAAAGGTGGACCGCGCCTTCTACGAAGACATACA
>CAILWD010000337.1 GCA_903837815.1 uncultured Chloroflexota bacterium
AAGCCGCCTTTGTGGGCGGCTTGTCCTGAGTGAATTACTTTTTCCTGAAAACCCACAAAAAGATGAAAGGCGGGGCCAACGCGACGACACCCACCAGAATCAACAAGGCAAGCGATGACTTTTCACCCGTAGGCGGGGCAGACAACGGGGTTGGAAGAGGTGTCGGCGGTGTGCCAACTGAAATCAAAGCGGCGTTGGATTCGTTCAAATCATCCCGCGAAGTTCGCAGGTTGTTTTCGCGCAGGAGGAAGGCGGTCACCTGCCAGGCTTCTTCATCCGTCAAACTGCCGGGTTTCCAGAATGGCATGGCGGCGAAGACGTAGGCTCGCAAACCAAGCGCATCGGGGAATTTTTGCAAAGCCCCGGGTCCAATAATTGCCGGAATAACTTTCGGGATGGTAAATCCCCGCTCGTAGGGATTGTTTCCATGACAGCCCGACTTCCAACAGTTTCGATCTTCTTCGGGGTAGGTCTGCTTGAATTCATCGGTGAGTCCCTGTCCGCTGTCACCGTGACAGGGCAGGCACGAAAGCCAGTAGACCTGCGCGCCCTTGTCCGCCTGGGAGGGTTCGGCGGGGAGGGTCGGCTGAGCAAGGCGGTCGGGGGTGGGCATGGTTTGGGCGGTTGCCGTGTCAAGATTCAGGAACAGCCCGGAAAAGAGCAAAGCCAGCCCGATACAAATCAGTAAAAGTTGGAAAAAAAATCGTCGCTGCATGAATTCAAGACAACACTGGAAATGAAATTTGAACCACAAAAATAGGGGAGGGGTGACCCCGCTCCCACGAATCAACATGGAGAAATTCCCAGTCCCGATCCTTCGGGGATGAACATCACAGCGCCATCGTAGCGCAAACCGCTAAACGCATCGTTGGCAATCAACAGTGGGCCGTCCAGATCGAGGTGGTCGCAGAGCGGGGCGATGTGAGCGGCGGCGGAGACTCCCACCGAACTCTCGACCATGCAGGAGAGCATGATCTTCATGCCGTGGGCGCGGGCAGTGTGTATCGTCCGCAGGGCTTCGCGCAAGCCGCCGGTCTTCATCAGCTTGACCACCACCCCGTCAATGGCACCCGCATGAGCGGCAACATCGCGCGAGGTCTTCACGCTTTCATCGGCGAAGATGGGTGTGGTCACGCCGCGCGAGCGGAGTTCATCCCGCAGCCAGGCGAAAGGTCCAACCGCGCCACGGGCAAGCGGCTGTTCAATGAGTTCGAGATCGTATTGTGCCAGGCGTGGAATCAAATCCAAAGCCTGCTCCGGCGTCCAGGCGGCGTTGGCATCCACCCGCAGTTTGGCATCGCTCACCCGACGAATGGCAGCCACCGCAGCCTCTGGGTCGTCCGCATCGAGTTTAACTTTGATGACGGGGTAGTTCGATTCTTTGACACGCGCCGCCATCACTTCGGGCGCGTCGATTCCAATCGTGAAGGAAGTCGGCGGCAGGGGCGCGGGCGTGAGTCCAAACAAGCGATACAGCGGTTGACCAAGCAACTTGCCCCACAGGTCGTGCAGGGCTATGTCCACCGCCGCCTGCGCCGCGTGGGAGCCGTTGGGCAGGGAGTTCAAAACCGCTTCGAGAGCAAAGGGGTCATCGCCCAAAGGCGGCAGGGCGTTGAGATAAGCAGAGAGACTCTCCTGCGTGTCGCCGTAATATGGAACAGCCGCTGCCTCGCCGTAACCAGTCAGTCCGTCATGTTCGATCTTCACCAACACGTTATGGCGCTGGTTGCTTGCGCCATGCGAAACGCGGAAGGTCGTCCGCAAGTTCAAGGTCATCGGGTGGACAGAAAGTTTCATCGGAATCTCCTTGCGCCGCGATAATTTTCACGCAGCCAGGCGCGATAAGGTCTGCCGTTCGGGTCGAAGGTGTTGACGACGGTTCCCCATGCCGCGCCAGTCGAATGGATGAACTCGTCGCCGCCGAGGGAAATTCCCACGTGGCTGATGTGAACGTCGCCGTCCTCATCGGGTTCGCCAAAGAAAACCAAATCTCCCGCTTCGGGCTTTTCGACAACTTCACCGGCAAGGAATTGCTGGTCGGCGTCGCGGGGGATGTTCACACCCATGAAGGCGTAGAACGTGCCCGCCAGTCCGGAACAATCGTAGCCGTAGGGCGTGCGTCCGCCCCAAAGGTAGGGAATGCCCATGAAGCGCTGAATCAAATCGAGGGTGCGGGCGATGCCTTCGGCTGTCGGTTTGGGACGCGCGTCGAGCGGAGTCAAATCCGCAGTGCAGACTTTCCACCTGCGGCCGTCGGGAAGCTGAATTAGAGAATCTTCGCCGCGAACTTCGGTCACGTTGACCTCTGCTGCAAACGGAATTTTCTGCACGAGCGTCGCCTCGCGCCCATCCCAAGCCTCGGCAAGCGCGGCGGAGACAATCGCGTTCAACGCGGCGCGATAATTTTTCACGTCGCTTTCGGAGCAGATATGCAGAGATGCCGTGTGAACCCAGCCCGAATAGCCGTCATGCTCCATGCGGATGAACGACCAGTCGCCGCTCGACTCAATCACCCGTGCCGCTTCGCTCAGCCGTGCCTGGCTGATGCGTTCCGCGAGAATGGACGGCTTGCGACGCAAATCTTCGACGGGACGGTTGATCAACGCCCAGGGCGTTTCGGGCGTGACTAAAATTTTGAGTTGATTTTCGACAGGCTTGACCAACCCCAAAACTTCATCACGCATTTCGGGATTCAAGACCAGCCCAGTCAACACACCATCGGGGTCGATGCGCGGATCAAAGATTCCTTCGCGCGAATCGGGATGCTTTGCAAGACGATGACGATAAAGTTTTTCACTGGCTTCGGTTCCACGCCGCGCAAGGAAATCGGTGACGCGCTCCAGCCACTCAGTCAAAATTTCATCGTGGACGTTGTGCCCGATGCCTTTGGGAATCCACAACTCGGCGGCTGGGATGTGGCGAGCGATGAATTGTCCGTGACGGTTTTCGGCGTTGACGCGATCCGTCTCGCCCTGAATGACCAGCGTCGGGCGGGTCACTTTGGCGAGGTCTTCGGGCGTGTAGTTTGGCTCGCGGATGATCTCATCGACCGTCATCTTGACCAGTTTGCGCCAGTAGCCTTCGCCAAGCGGCGCGTGGAGCATGACCATCTCCTCCATCCACAGCGGGCGTTCGAGCCCGATGAAGTCTGGGTTGAAGAGGGGCGGCTCTTTGACAAGCAGGTCTGGGCTGACCCAGGCGTTGCCCGCCTGTGGAATGCAGGTCTGCACCACGTCGGGGTGTTCGAGAAGCATGACCAGCACGATGTTGCCGCCGTTGCTATGCCCGATGATGTGGGCGCGCTCGAATCCGAGGGCGCGGATCAATCCCGCCATGTCTGCCGCGTGCTCCTTGAAGGTATAGGTCATGTTCGGGTTTTCGGATTGTCCATGTCCGCGACAATCGGGGACGATGACGAAATAATCCTCTGCCAACAGCGGGGCGACCTTGTCCCAGCAGGAGTAGCCCGTTTGGGTGGAGCCATGAATCAGCAGAACCGGCGTGTGAGTGGGGCGCTTTTTTCCGTAGGTCTGGTAGAAAAGTTTTGTGCCATTGATTGTGATGAAAGGCATGTCAATCTCCTACTTAAAAAATCAATTCGCTTCAACTGCGCTCAGCGCGAATTTCGTCCTGAGCGCAGTCGAAGGACGATTTAGAAGGTCATCGTGCCAGGGCAAGCAGGGTGCGGAAGGCGTTGTAGGTTGTCAGCAT
>CAILWD010000338.1 GCA_903837815.1 uncultured Chloroflexota bacterium
CCACGCCCGAAAAACTCGGCTTGTTGATGGCAGGCGTTCACCCCGAACATCAGGCATGAGTAAGGGCAGGTCTGAGACCTGCCCCAACGATTGCCCTAACCCATCGGTTCGGTGGTCGCTGACAAAAATCAGCGGCGTTGGGCTCGTGCCCATCGAAAAGTTCCGCCGCCCAAAATAGAAAGAAAGGACACCACTTATGAACCTTTGGCAGGACTATAAACGCCCCGCATCCGTTGCGGAGGCAATTCAAGCGCTGGTATCGGCTCCGTCTTCCTCCATGCCCATTGCTGGCGGAACGGATTTAATGCTGGACTTGAAGCAGGGACGCCACGCCCCTGTGCATACATTGATCGATTTGACTTTTGTTGACGAGATGAAGCGTCTCGAATTACGGGGAAGCGAACTCTTCATCGGAGCCGCCGTGGCAGTCAACCGCGTCGCCACCGACCCGCTGGTTGGGACTCACGCCCAGGCATTGGTCGAAGCCGCAAACTTGATCGCCGGACCGCAAGTCCGCAACACCGCCACCATCGGGGGAAACGTGGCGCACGCCCTCCCTGCCGCTGACGGAACCATCGCCCTGACCGCGCTCGACGCCCAAGCCGAAGTTGCCAGCCCCGCAGGGACTCGCCGAATGCCCTTCACCGCGCTTTTCGCAGGCCCCGGTAAATCTGCGATTGATAAGAGCAAGGAAATCATCGTCGGCTTTTATTTGCCAATTACCAGGCACCATCAAGCCTCCTGCTTCAAGCGCATCATGCGCCCGCAGGGAGTTGCCCTGCCGATCCTGAATTGCTCGGTCTGGCTCGAACGCGAAAAGGATATCGTCACGGACATTCATATCGCGGTTGGCCCCGGTGGATCGACCCCCTTCCGCGCCACCGAAGCCGAAGCCTTCCTGCGCGGAAAACCCCTCACCGAAGAAAATCTCAGCGGGGCGCTCGAAACCCTGCTTGCCCAGGCCAAATTCCGCACCAGCGCCCGCCGCGCCAGCGCAGACTATCGCCGTCACATCGTCGGCGGTTTGTTCAAAGATGTACTGGAAACCGCGTGGGGAAGAGCGGCCTAACCACTGAGGCACGGAGACATAGAGATTCTTGAGGTCGAATCATGCAGCGCAACTTTCCCGTCTCCCATAATCATCATGTCATCCCGCTCCAGGAAAAGGAGTTGACTGACAGGATTATCGGCGCGGCGATTGAAGTCCACCGCACGCTTGGACCGGGTTTGTTGGAGTCTGCATATCAGGTTTGCATGGAGCATGAAAGCAAATTGAGGAATATCCCATTCGAGAGACTGGTTGATTTGCCTCTGAACTACAAAGGAATCAAGCTGGACGCTGGATACGTCATCGACCTGATTTATGACAAACGGGTAATCGTGGAACTCAAAGCAGTTGAAAGGGTCATCCCCGTTCACGAAGCGCAATTATTGACTTACATGCGCCTGACGGGAATCCACGTCGGTTTGTTGCTCAATTTCAACGTGCCCGTTTTGAAAGACGGAATTTACCGCCGAGTCCTCTAACAAGAGGCAAAACAAAAAACTCCGTGACTCAGTGTCTCCGTGGTTCAAGTCTTTTGGCATTTTACATAATGAGGTAATTATGACTAACAAAATCAATCTTACAGTTAACGGTATCAACAAATCTCTGGAAGCCCTGCCGGGCGAGACGCTTTCGTCGCTGCTCCGCATGAGACTTCATCTTACCGGTACAAAAATCGGGTGTGAAGAAGCCGAATGCGGCGCGTGTACTGTTTTGGTGGACGGGGAGCCGACCATGTCCTGCGTCTATCCCGCCGAGCGTGCCGACGGCAAGACCATCGTCACCATCGAAGGATTGTCGCAGCGTGTTCACGAGGAAATGAAACTGCACCCCTTGCAGGAAGCCTTCGTGGAGCAGGGCGCTGTCCAGTGCGGATTCTGCATCCCCGGACAAATCATGACCGCGTATGCTTTGCTCAAGCGCAACCCGAATCCCGACAGCGAAGCCATCCGCTTTGCGCTCAAGGATACGCTTTGCCGCTGTGCTGGCTATCCGTCCATCGAGCGGGCGATTATTTCGGCGGCGCAGGCGCTTCGCACAGGCGAACCCGTCCAGAAGCCGACACACATCCCCGACTCGGTACGCGGCGACGTACACAAAGCCGTCGGGCACAAGTTCCATCGCCCCGAAGCGATAGAGAAGGTCACGGGCGCGGCAATCTATACCGATGACATCGCCCTTGATGGCATGTTGTTCGCCAAGACCAAGCGGGCGATGATTCCGCATGGCTTCCTGACCAAGCTCGACACCTCCAAAGCCAAAGCCCTGCCCGGTGTGATTTCCGTCCTCACTGCCGCCGACCTCTCCGCCGAAAAGAATCACGGCTTGGTCATCTACGACTGGCCCATTCTGGTGGGACTCGGCGAGCGAGTCCGCTATGTGGGCGACGCGCTGGCGATTGTCGCCGCCGAGACTCAGGCGATTGCCGAAGAAGCCGTCAACTTAATCGAAGCAGAGTTCGACCTCCAGCCCATCATCACCAACGCTGTGATGGCGAAACAGGATGGCGTGCCTCAACTCCATGAGAAGGGTAATTTGCTCAAGCACATCAAAGTCCGCAAGGGCGACATGGACAAAGGTTTTGCCGACTCCGATGTGATTCTCGAACACACCTTCCACACGCCGCCTCATGACCACGCCTTCATCGAACCCGAGTGCAGCATTGCCGAACCCCTGCCTGATGGTCGTATGAACATTTACGTCGGGTCGCAGATTCCGTATCAAGACAGGACTCAGGTTGCCCGCGCTTTGGGCTGGGACGAATCCCGCGTCCGCGTGATTGGTCAATTGATGGGCGGCGGCTTCGGCGGCAAGGAAGACATCATGGGGCAGATTCATTCCGCCATGCTTGCCAACGTCACCAAGCGTCCCGTCAAATTGCTCTTCGACCGTCAGGAAAGTTTGATCGTTCATCCCAAACGCCACGCCACGCAGATCACTGTCAAGGTCGGCGCGAAGAACGATGGGCGCATTGTGGCAATGCAAACCGAACTTTATGGCGACACGGGCGCGTATGCCTCGCTCGGTGAAAAGGTGATGACCCGCGCCACCACGCACTCGGCTGGCCCCTACGACATCGAACACGTCCGCGCCGACTGCTACGCCATGTACACCAACAACCCGCCCGCGGGCGCGTTCCGTGGCTTCGGTGTTTTGCAATCCGCCTTCGCGGTGGAGTCGATGATGGACATGCTTGCTGAAAAACTCGGCATGGATCGCGTCCAATTGCGCCGCATGAACGCCCTGCATGTTGGAAGCGTGACCAACACGGGACAAGTCTTGCGCGACTCTGTCGGCTTGACCGAATGTATTGACAAGGTCGAAGCGGAAATGTTGAAGCATGACCCCGACCCCTTCACCCCGAAAGTTGATTCTGCCAACCCGAACTTTGTCCGCGTTTGGGGCTATGCCTCGGCGTACAAGAATACGGGACTTGGCGGCGGCGCGCCCGACATCTCCGGCGCAGACGTGGAACTCTACGAAGACGGCACCTTCCAGGTTCGCAGTTCCGCCGCCGAACTCGGTCAGGGACTGGTCACCGTCATGCGGCTGGTTG
The DNA here is from genome assembly GCA_903837815.1 of uncultured Chloroflexota bacterium. Classification (GTDB taxonomy): domain Bacteria; phylum Chloroflexota; class Anaerolineae; order Anaerolineales; family Villigracilaceae; genus Villigracilis. The sequence goes on from CAILWD010000338.1 coordinate 3,603, forward strand.
TCTCCGAAGAACTGGGCGTGACTCCCGACAAGGTGAGCGTCCTCGTCATGGACACCGACCTGACGCCCAACGGCGGACCCACCACCGCGTCCCGCCAGACCTTCGTGACGGGCAACGCCTCGCGCTACGCGGCGAAGACCCTGCGTGACCAAATCTCTGCGACGATGGCGGAGAAGTACGACGTGCGCCCGGAGCAAATCCGCTTCGAGGATGGGATTGTCCACGTCAACGGGCATTCGATGACCTACGCTGAAATTTACAAGGAAATGACTGCCGCCGGTCAGAAGCCTTGTGTCCGCTACGAATATGAAGCGCCCAAGACCCAGCCCCTCGGCACGGGCGGCGACATGCATTTTGCTTTCTCCTTCGCCACGCAAGCCGCACAAATCGAACTCAACAAATTGACGGGCGAAGTAAACGTGCTGAAGGTCATCTCAGCCAACGATGTGGGCATGGCAATCAACCCGCTCGGCTTGCAGGGACAGGTCGAAGGCGGCGTGATGATGGGACTGGGTCACTGCCTGACCGAAGAATTCATCGTCGAGAACGGACAGGTCGTCACCGACCACCTTGCCCGCTATCGCGTGCCCGGTATTATGCTCACACCCGAAATCACGTCCATCATCGTCGAGCATCCCGTCGAGGCGGGTCCCTACGGCGCGAAGGGCGTTGGCGAAGTCTCCAGCATCCCGACCATCCCCGCCATCACCAACGCCATCTACAACGCCGTCGGCGTGCGGGTGGACAAGCTCCCCGTGGATCAGGAAGTGATTGCAAGGGAGATTTGGGAGCGGGAAGGGAAGTAGGCTGTAATCGCTCAGTCCTCCGAGTTTGGGAATTCGGAGGACTGAATTCAGGTTTTCATTAGACAGGTCAGATTGACGGAACGTGTCAATGAATTAAGACACGAAATTTTAGAATTTGGTTATCTACCGATTTTCAATCCGTTTTTCTGTTTTCCTGATACAATTAATTCATCACTCCGAAGCCTGACCGCCTAAACGACACTGCATGGCGGCAGGACAGACTATCGTCAGATAGTCCAGGTGAAAGCGGAAACGCCTTCATCCCCCGTATGGAAAGGAGAAGCAGACCCATGATTTCTGTGAGGCTGTCTCTTTTCATACGAGACAGTCTTTTTCATTCTTTCGACTGACAACAGATCACCGCTCACTGGATACTGCTTATGAATTTTCAACCCCTCCTCGAAAAATCTGCTCGCGACCACTCCCACCTTTGTCCGCGCCAAATTCTCGGCGTGCGAATTGGCCTGTTCGGACTCAAAACCCTGGGATTGGAAGCCAACCAAAACAGCAAGCGCTTGCTGGTTATCACTGAAACAGACGGTTGTTTTGCCGACGGACTCTCTGCAGCGACGAACTGCACCGTTGGATATCGCACCCTGCGCGTGGAAGATTACGGCAAAGTTGCCGTGGCCTTTATCGATACGCAAACTGAGCGCGTAGTGAGACTGGCTCCCGTCCTCGACATTCGCCAAAAAGCATACGCCTATGTCCCCGAAGAATCCCGCCATTACTTCGCGCAGATGAAGGCATATCAAATCATGCCCGATGAAGAGATGTTCACGGTCAGCGAAGTGCGGCTTGCCATATCCATCAAAGAGATTATTTCGCGCCCAGGCGTGCGCGTGACCTGCGGCGTATGCGGCGAAGAAATTATGAACGAACGCGAAATAAAACAGAACGAACTTATCCTGTGCCGCGCTTGCGCTGGGGCGTCGTATTATCGAACGCCCGTTTCGATTCCCTTCCTTCAACAGGTCAACGCATGACTCTGCTTGCTTTGACGGTTTTTCTGGTGGCGGCGCTCTATTCCAGCGCGGGGTTTGGCGGTGCGTCGGGTTATTTGCTGGCGATGAAACTGTTTGGCATTTCACCCAACGTCATGACCAGCACGGCGCTTGTCTTGAATATATTTGTCTCGACCATTTCATTTTCGAATTATGCCCGCGCGGGATATTTCCGCCCCAAATTGCTGCTACCCTTTTTGGCGACATCCATTCCAGCCGCATATTTTGGTGGAACCGTAAAACTCACTGAACAAATTTATTCCCTGCTGCTATATTCGATTCTGACCTACCTTGCGTTGCGCATGGCATTTTTCCCAACCCTGACTGAAAGAGAAAGCTGGGTGCCGCACGCGCTTCCTCTTTGGGCGGCTTTGATCAGCGGCGCGGTCATTGGTCTCCTTTCGGGCATGGTGGGAATCGGCGGCGGAATTTTTCTCTCCCCATTGATCATCCTCATGCAATGGGGCAACTCAAAAGAAGCGGCAGCCTCTGCGGGCGGGTTTATCGCGATTAATTCCATCAGCGGTTTGATTGGGCGATACAACAGCGGCATATTTGAATTCGGCGACTTCGGGCTTCCCTTGCTGGCAGTTGGATTGTTTGGGGCATTGCTCGGCAGCGGGTTGGGCGCATTGAAATTTTCGGGCGCAGGAGTCCGACGGGCTTTGGGGACAATTCTCACCATTGCAGTTTGCGCGTATTGGTTCGAGTTTGTGAAATGAAGCGCTTCTTAAACTCTGGCCTGCGCGTTTTGGTTCGCGGCGCAAACGATGTGGGTTCATCGGTTGCGCACCGCCTCTTTTCGGCGGGGTATTCCGTTGTTATTCACGAAACATTGCAGCCAACCACGGCGCGCCGCAAGATGTCTTTCACGGACGCGGTCTTTGACAGCCGCGCAACTTTGGAGGGGATCGAGGCGCGATTGACCAATGGGCGGTCTCTTTTGCGCGCCTGCCTGGTTTCAAAATGCTGTATCCCGCTTTACACAAAGGATTTTTACAAGCTTTTGGAAGCCCTGCATCCCAATGTGCTTGTAGACGCACGTATGCGAAAACACCTGCAACCCGAAAATCAACGCGGGCTGGCTCCGCTGACCATTGGGCTGGGTCCTAACTTTACAGCGGGTGAAACCACGGATGTTGCCATCGAGACCAATTGGGGCCAATCGTTGGGACAAATCATCAAGCAGGGCTCATCCAATCCATTGCAGGGTGAGCCGCGCGCAATCGAGGGACATGCCCGTGATCGTTATGTGTACGCTCCCGTTGCGGGCAAGTTCTTTACAGCGCTTGAAATTGGCGAATCTGTCAGGCAAGGTGAGGAAGTGGCGCGGATAGATTCAAGCCCGCTGGCTGCGCCCATATCAGGTGTTTTGCGCGGGTTAACACGCAGCGGGGTTTCTGTGTTCCCTGGAACAAAAGTAATCGAAGTAGACCCGCGCCTGCAAAACGCGCAAATTTCAGGGATTGGAGAGCGTCCCGCGCGCATTGCAGAAGGCGTACTGTCTGCCATTCAAAACTGGGAAGCAAATCATGTTCGTTGATCCTTTTGGACGCGCGATCACGTATTTCCGTATATCGCTCACCGACCGCTGTAATTTGCGCTGCGTTTACTGTATGCCGAAGGAAGGCGTTCAGTTGCAGTCGCGCACAGAGCAGTTGTCAGTGGAGGAAATTGTCCGGGTGGTGGAAACAGCCGCGAGGGGCGGCGTGAGGCGCGTTCGTCTTACAGGTGGCGAGCCGCTGATTCATCCGCACGTTGTTGAAATCGTCCGCAGAATTGCGTCGATCCCCAATATTGAAGATGTGAGCCTAACCACGAACGCCATGTTGCTGGAGCGTCTTGCCCAGCCGCTGGCAGAGGCGGGGCTCAAGCGCATCAATGTCAGCCTTGATTCTTTGAACCCAGATAAATTCAAACGCATTACGCGCGGCGGGGAGATTGACCGCGTGTGGAGAGGAATTGCCGCCGCAGAACGGGCGAACCTTGCGCCGATCAAGTTAAATACTGTCATCGTGCGCGGGCTCAACAGTGACGAATTGTCCGCGTTTGCGCGGCTGACCATCGCGAATGAATGGCATGTGCGATTCATCGAAGTCATGCCGATTGGCAACGCGCAGGATTGGGGCGAAGGCTTTCCCGCGCCTGCTGAGCGATACGTCTCTGTGCAAGAGATGAAGCGGCGACTCTCAACTTGTAACTTGTACCCCGTATCTTCTCCCATCAGTAATGGTCCTGCCCGAACCTTCCGTATTCCCAATGGGCTTGGCACTGTTGGATTTATTTCCCCGTTGGGCGAACACTTCTGCGAACATTGCAACCGCCTGCGTTTGACCTCCGATGGAAAATTGCGTTCCTGCCTGGTGCTTTCAAACGAAGTCTCGTTACGCGAATCTGCGCGAAATGGGCAGCCGCTCGAAAAATTCTTTGAGCAGGCCATCGCTCAAAAACCTGAATACCACGACATGCTTGTCTCGACGCCCGCTGGCTCGCAGCGAAGCATGAGTCAGATTGGCGGATAATATAGGCTCATGCCGCTTTTGTCTGATTTTTATGAAAAGCCAGACATTGATGCTTTGCCCCGTTACTTGCCAATGCGCCAGAGAATAATGCCGCCATCTTCGCTGGAAGATGCTAAGCCTTTCCCGTCGGGGCTAAAAGACACGTACCTTACAGGGCCTTTATGCCCGGCTAATGTTGCCAACAACATCCCGGAGTCCATGTCCAGAATTTGTATATTGGAATCTGTACTGGCAACCGCCAGCAAATCGCCATCCGGGCTAATAGCGATATTTGTAATAACAACAGAATCAAAGTCATAGAATTTATACAAGGTACTCCCGCTTTCAGTACCCTTCCAGACTGAGTTTTCGGGGCCGCCAGCTAAAACATATCTTCCATCGGGAGTGAAGTCGAAACTTACGATGGGGCCTGGCTCCGCTTCGGAAACGGAAAAATTATAGACGTAACTCGTTTCACCGGTTTCAATATCTCTGACGCGAATGGCTGGACTCTTTATATGCGACTCAAACGGTCTGACGCCAATTTTTATGTCGATCACCTCCGGGATGGCAATGGCGCTTTCATCCGGCGTAAAGGCAATATCCCTTGCGTCTCCCGGCATGGAGCGAATCACTTTTCCGCTGTCGAGATTCCAGAGAAGCACCGAACCATTGGTGGATACCATCCATTGCCCGTTGGAGTGAAATAATATCTGATCCACCCAGCTCGAATGTCCCAAAAATTTCTGGACGATTTCACCGGTTTTCACGTCGAACGAATTAATCGTAAAATCGTTTCCACTTGCATAAACTAATTCCCCGCTTGGAGAAAAACTGACCAGAAGCCCCTGTTTCATGTTACTGGGGAATGTTCCCTCAAGCGTGCCATAATAGGCATCCCAGACCCGCACCGCGCCATCCTCGCCCGCTGTGGCAAGCAGACGGCCATCTGGACTGAAGGCAATTCCAAGCCCTTTATCAGAGCCTGGCAAAACAGTCGCCACTTTCAGTCTGTTGACATTTTCAGCGGCAATTTTTTCGTAGAAAGGCAGGGTGGGTGTGGCGGTAGGCGGAAGCGGGGTTGGTGATGGGGTGACGGTAAATGTGGGAGTAATGGTTGGCGTAAAAGTTACAGTGGAGGTCAGGGTAATGGTGGGACTCGGCGTTATGGTAGGCGTATCAACAAGGGTGGAAGTGGATACAATCAACGGCGTTGCGGTGGCAGTTGGCTCGGAAGGAAAAAACTGCTGCCACGCCCAGAATCCACCGGTCAACAGACCCGCGCAAATACAAATGAATACCGCGGCGGCCGAAAATGGGACAGTGGCACAACTGCCGCGTTTTGGCGGCAGGGGGGAATCCGTATTCTGGGCGGGCTTATCCAACCCTGACGGAGCCGGGTTCTTTTTTTCTGTTGGTTTTTCCTTCTGCTCTAAAACGCCCTTGAGGTATTGTCCGCAATTGGGGCAGGTGGCATTGTCTAAAGATACTGGGGCATAACAGGCGGGACAGGATAATTTGGGAATCGCAGTTGCCTGCGCTTCAGGCGGAGTTGCCCGAGGTTGTGGAAAGAAATACCCGCATTCCACACATTCCAGTGCGTTTATATCTTCCACCACCTTGCCGCATTGGGGGCATTTCCAGAACCGCCCGGTTTGGGGACAGACAGGGTTGGCGGGGTCGTGTTCAGCGTGGCAGTGGGTGCATGGAAACATTGATCTAAGTTACCTACAAGGAATTGGGTTTGGCTTATAAGTAATTTGCGCATCAATTAACGCTTTATATTTATATTCTTTCCCCCCAACACGAGCTACTCCTTCCTGATATTGAAATTGCCAAGTATACATAACTTCAACTTTTTCTTTTGGCTTTACGCCAATTTCAACTGTTCGCGAAACCTCTTTAACAGAATTATTAACTATGCTATATTTCTTCTCAATTTCACCCAAAATAGCATTTCTTATACCAGCTCCGAAATTGATGGAATCGTCAATTGTAATAGACGTTAATACAGCAACTTTTCTTTGATCTTCAAAAGTTATAGAGGAAGAGCCCGCACAATTATTAATAGTAGAAACAGATGTATATTCGCGCGATAATTCAGGGTCTTGTTCTTCAATAATTTCAATTTTGCCTTTAGGTAAAAAAAACTGTATCCCTCTTCCCAAATAGAAACCAACCAGTCCAGAAATTAAAACTACCACAACGACAGAAATAAAAAACACTAACCCTTGACCTTTTTCGCGCATCGTAACCTCCAGGCAAAAATAGATTATTTTTACGGGGTGCTCCACCAAAAATTTTGAATACCACCTGTTATATCTTTAACCCAATGAAATTCACTTGTCGATTTGTTTAAGATAAACAGGCATCCCATTGAACATTTCTTGTCAAACCCAATACCGTTCTCCGCATTGGCAGAAGAAGTATCAATAACAGCTTCTTGATTTAACTTTGCCGAGAGCGCAATATTTTGACCCTCTGGAGACCACATAACCTGATAGATTTCTTCAAAATATGGCAAAGGCACTGGTGAAGCGTTACATTGTTGGGTGCCCATATCGCAAAAGACCAACGAGTATGTACCATTTTCTGAGATGAGTATTGCCGCTGTTGCCTGGGCGCCGTCGTTAAAAACATCAACATAAGCGATTGTCTGTTTTGGCGATAAAATTAAATTTGAGCTAAAAATAGGCGATAAGGATTGTTTCGAAATATCGAAAAGCCACAAAGTGTTGGCTTTAGAAACATCTTTAGAAACATAAGGAGCCAAAACAATCAATACCTCTTTGGCTGTATACCAGGAATAAGCGAGGACATTAAGTGAAGAATCTGATACATCTATCGGGCCATTTACAAGTGTTGGAGACTCGTTCGAGGGTGATTGTTCAAAAGCGTAAGAAGTAGAATTATAAATAAAATATTGTGGTTTATTCTTTAAGCCAGCAATAGCAGATGTGTGAATTGCATTGGGCGACAAGGATAATCGTTGGGTAATATTACTCTTACCAGTAAGATAAATGCTGTTTCCGGAATCGGCAACGGCTAAATCAGAGCCCAAATGAACGCGCGCTATCCCATAGGTGCCATCCGAACAAGTTACCCAAAAGACCATCCTTTTTCTATCATTCGAGTCCTTTTCCAGAGAAGGTTCTTTTATGCCTAAGAGATTATCTGGTAGCGTTTTACCACCACAATCAGGTTTTATACCGGAGTCTGAAAAATCAAAAGGGAACGGTATTTGGTCCGCCATTTTAAGGTACATTATTTGAAAATGACCCGGCGCTGCCTCTTTCTCTTTGTCAAACACCAGCCAGCCATCTCCCCAGCCTTGTCCAGGAATAACAAAACTTGCTTCAAGAGTAGGAATAACTTCTGTAGTAGGGGTAATAGGCGGTGTAGGAGATGGAAATGCAGTTCCTGTGGGAATAATTGGCGTTGGAGATGGAAATGCGGTTTCTGTCGATGAAACAGGTAATAATATAGTCAAAGCAGGAAGTTGCGGCAATATCGTTTCCCATGTGGTAGTTAATCCAATGCAGAATAAAACAAGTAGAAGTACAGGTATAGGTATAGGTAGAAACC
>CAILWD010000339.1 GCA_903837815.1 uncultured Chloroflexota bacterium
CGGGGTCTTTAAGCCGCGCACATCCCCGTATTCTTTTCAGGGACTTGGCGAGGAAGGACTGGAATATCTTGCAGAAGCGCGCGAGAGGACAGGCCTGCCAATTGTGGTCGAGATCATGTCCCAGGTACAGTTGGATGTCATGGTGAAGTATGTCGATGTGCTGCAAGTGGGGGCGCGCAACATGCAGAACTTCAACCTGCTGCGTGCCATCGGCGAGACCCGCACGCCCGTCCTCTTCAAGCGCGGCATGTCTGCCACCATCGAAGAGATGCTCATGGCGAGCGAATACATCCTCAGCGGCGGCAACACCCGCGTCATCCTTTGCGAGCGCGGCATCCGCACCTTTGAAACAGCCACACGCAACACCACCGACATCAACGCCATTCCCGTCCTCAAAAAACTCACGCACCTGCCCGTCGTCCTTGATCCATCTCACTCCACAGGCGACTCCGCTTTCGTTGCATCCATCGCCAGGGCGGGCGTTGCCGCGGGCGCAGACGGCATCATCGTCGAGGTGCATCAGGATCCGCCGCACGCCATCTCCGACGGCAAGCAGTCACTCACGCCCGAAGACTTTGCCAAAATGGTGAAGCAGGTCAAGGCGGTTGCCGAAGCGGTGGATAGAAAATTGGTAAACAAGTAGACAGGTACACATGTTTACTTGTTTACGTGTCTACCTGTTTACATTATGACCGAATCCGACTTTACCCTCGCCACGTCCAACATCGCCATCATTGGCTTGGGATTGATGGGTGGCTCGCTGGCTTTGGGATTACGCGGAAAGTGCGCCGCCCTCTTTGGGATTGACCCCGACCCCGCCACCCGCGAACTGGCTCTGTCTCAACAAATCGTGGATTACGCCGATAGCGACCCCGCCGCGCTCCTGCCTCAAGCCGATATGGTCATCCTGTCTGCGCCTGTGCCTGCCATTTTGTCCCTGCTGGAAAAATTGCCTTCGCTCATGCCCAATCCCTGCATTGTCATGGACTTGGGTTCAACGAAAAAGTTGATCGTCGAATCCATGTCGTGCCTGCCCGCCCGCTTCGACCCCATCGGCGGACATCCCATCTGCGGCAAGGAAAAACTTTCGCTGGCCAACGCAGAACGCACGCTATACTACGCGGCTCCGTTCCTGCTCACCCCGCTGGAGCGGACATCACCCCGCGCCCTCTCCGCCGCCAATCAAATCATCGAAGCCCTCGGTGCGAAAGCCAAAGTTCTTGACGCTGTTGAGCACGACCGTATTCTCGCCTCCACGAGTCATTTGCCATTTCTAATTTCGTCCGCGCTTTCCCTCGTCACCCCGCCCGAAGTTGCTCCCTTTGTCGGACCTGGCTTCAAATCCACCAGCCGCCTTGCAGGCACATCCTCCTCAATGATGCTGGGAGTCCTGCAATCCAACCGCGAGAACGTGTTGAACGCAATTCACGAAATGCAAACCCAACTCGCCCAACTCGAATCCACCCTCGCCGCCGAAGACTTTGCCCAACTCGAAGCCATCCTCAACGAAGCGCGGGAACAATATCAACAGTTCATGGCGTAAACAGGTAAACACGGAAACAGGTACATGCAAAATATTCATCCTTCACGCGAAGCGTTCATCATTCATCCTTTGTCTCGCCCACTCTCCACCTCCGTCCGCGTGCCTGGCTCCAAGTCGCTGACCAACCGCGCTTTGCTTATTGCCTCACTTGCCAACGGAACGACGCACTTAACGAATGCTTTGTTTTCGGACGACTCTCGCTACTTCGCCAGAGCATTGCAAACGCTGGGCTTTGATGTCCAACTAGACGAAGCCAACCACGAAATGACTGTCACAGGCTTGGACGGGAAAATTCCAGCAAAGCAAACTGAACTTTTTATCGGCAACGCAGGCACAGCCGCAAGGTTTCTCTCCGCCTTCCTCACCCTCGGTCACGGAGAATACATTTTGGATGGCGAGCCACGCATGCGCGAACGCCCGATAGGGGATTTGGTTGATTCTCTAACTCAACTTGGTGCAGTGATTGAACCCGTTGAACGTTCAACGTTTAACGTTCAACGTCAAATTTGTCCACCTGTAAAAATCATGGCTTCTGGTCTCCCTGGTGGCAAAACCAAAATTGCAGGCGACATTTCATCTCAATTCTTGTCTGCCTTGCTGATGGTCGCCCCGTATGCTCAAAACCCGATTGAAATTGAACTGACCACTGACCTCAATTCCAAGCCCTACGTGGATATGACTCTCTCCATCATGCAAGACTTCGGAGTCAAAGTGGAACGGGATGGTTACAAATATTTTGCCGTTCAACCTAATTCCTATTCCCTAATTTCTAATTACCCAATTGAAAGCGACGCCTCCGCCGCCTCCTACTTTTTCGCCGCGCCTGCCATCTGCGGTGGAACGGTGAAAGTCGAAAACATCTCACGCAAATCCGTCCAGGGCGACATTGCCTTTCTCGATGTTCTGACCCAAATGGGCTGTATCGTCACCGAAGAAAGCAACTCGTTACTCGTCACTTGTAACTCGCAGCCCAAAGGCATTGACATCGACATGCGCGACATCCCCGACACAGCCCAAACCCTCGCCGCCATCGCCCCCTTTGCCAGTTCACCCACCCGAATCCGCGGTATCGCCTCCGCTCGTGTCAAAGAAACTGACCGAGTCTCCGCCACCTGCACCGAACTCAAACGCCTCGGCGTTCCAGTGGACGAATACGAAGACGGCATGACCATTTATCCGACCTTCAACCTTCAACCTTCGACCGTTCGTACTTATAACGACCACCGCATGGCAATGGCATTCTCCCTCATCGGCTTGCGCTTTGACGGCGTGACCATTGAAAACCCAGGTTGTGTATCCAAGACCTTCCCCAATTTTTTTGAGGTGTTGGCGGAGTTGGGTAAACAGGTGGCAGGTAAACAGGTCTGATGATGAATTATCAACTTGGTTTGATTGGGTTTCCCCTCGGACATTCTCTCTCGCCGAAGATTCACGCCGCCGCGCTCAAAGCCTGCAATTTGCAAGGCAACTATTCCCTATTCCCCATTCCCCCCGAAGACACCCAAGCCCTCAAAGACCTGCTTGCCCGCGTCCGCACTGGCGAACTTCACGGACTCAACGTCACCATTCCGCACAAGCAAAATGTAATCCCACTTTTGGATGAACTCACGCCCACCGCCCAGTCCATCGGCGCGGTCAACACCATTTACCTTCGAGATGAAAAACTCATCGGCGACAATACAGACGCGGCGGGCTTCCTTGCGGATTTGAAGCGGTTTGTAAACAAGGAAACAGGTAAACAGGTAAACAGAACTGCATTGGTTCTGGGTGCGGGCGGGTCAGCGCGAGCAGTGGTGTATGCTCTTCTCAATGACGGCTGGAACGTGACCATTTCATCACGCCGCCTTGAACAAGCGCAACAACTTGCAAATTCGTTTACAGGTTACGGGTTACAGGTTACAAGTTATGAAACCCTTCAACTTTCAACTTTCAAATTGTTAGTCAATACGACCCCTGTCGGTATGTCGCCCAATGCCGAGTTTTCTCCGTTGCCAGAGAATACATCGCTATCCAAAGATACTGTGGTGTATGATTTGGTCTACAACCCACGCGAAACCAGACTGGTCAAAAACGCCCGCGCTCAGGGATGTTCCGCCACAACGGGACTTGGCATGTTAATCGAACAAGCCGCCCTCGCCTTCGAACTCTGGACGGGTCACACCCCGCCGCGGGAAGTGTTGCAAAAAGCGGTTGAATGATGGAGTGGAAAACAGGTACACAGGTAAACAAGAGACTTTATCCGAAATAATCCACAGATTTCACAGATTGGACAGATTAGTAAATTTTCAAAAAAAATCTGTGAAAATCTGCGTCATCTGTGGATAATCAGATGAATTGTTCTTATTACGGA
>CAILWD010000340.1 GCA_903837815.1 uncultured Chloroflexota bacterium
TACCCTAACGGGCACACGTCCCCCAAATACGACAATGAAAATTTGGATTGCGAACTGAGCATTTGAATCGTCGGATTTGGGGGAGACTCCGCGATGGACATTTCCCTGCAACATGGGCAGATGACTTCATATTGCCTTGTTTCTATCGCCACAGGTTTGATCTCAGGCAGTTCTGTTATTTGACGACGTATCACTTGCACTGGAATTTGATCGAATAACGTATGGTCACAGTTTTCGCAACGATCTGCATATACTTCGATGACTTTGTTCGGATGTTCCACCAACCGACGTCGTTGTTTTTCGTCTCCCATACCTCGCTTGTGTGCCGCCTGCCTCCCGCTTGCGAAATTTGGGGCACTGGGAGTTCCCGTGATTAACACGGATTTCACAGACATACACGGATTTTTTCAATAAAAAATCCGTTCTTTTCCGTGCAACCTGTATAATCCGCGTACAAATCACGGCAAACCCTAAAGAGCCCGAAATTTATATCCATATACCAGATATGTACCGCGTTAAAATACTCATCGTTATGATTTAATTCTGGAGATCTATCGTGGGTTCGAATCTCGTCGAACCACAAAGCGTAACCTTTTGAACGTGTGAGAACAAACCGATTTACAGGAATTGAAGTCGGTTTTGCTTTAACTTTTGACGTTGATGGCGTTGCGCCTTCATCGCGGCGGCGTCGCACTACCTAATATTAGGTAGTGGAGTTTACCTATTCCTGGCGTTGTGTTTGACGCTCGATCTTGCTAAGATGATTAAAAGATTTGGCTGCACTGCCCTGGCTGTATTTAATGACCGTGCCAAGAACTTTACGGCTTTTCTCCCCTGTTTCATAGACCTTGAACAAACGAGTCCCATCCCGTTTTACGGAGGTGAACTTCAAAAATATTCAGGTTTTCAGGTTTCAATTCAACCATAGATTTGAAAAGGAGAAAAAGAATGAAACGCTTATTTTCGTTTGGTCTTGCGCTAGTGATGGTGTTTGCCCTGCTTGCCTCCTGCGCGCCCGCCGCCCCTGCAGAGCCCGAAGAAGCCTCTGCCCCTGCGGAACAGGTCCCCGCTGAAGAAGCCGCCCCCACTGAGGCGCCAGCAGTCGAGGCTCCCGCTGAACCCGAAGCGATGGGGCCACAGGGGACGCTACGCGTTGCCCTTTCAGGTGAGCCAGCCTCTTTATACATTCCAACCACCCCCGATATTAATTCAGATACAGCCGCCTCGCAACTCTACGATCCGCTTGTGCAATTGGATAATCAAGGAAAAATTCAGCCCGCGCTTGCCGAGAGTTGGGAGGTTTCTGCGGACGGCGCCGAATATACCTTCTACCTGCGCCAAGGTGTCACCTTCCACAACGGCGATCCCTTTACCGCCGATGACGTAGTTGCCACCTGGAAATATGGCACCGATACCGCGACATCCAAATGGCCCGACCGCTACACCATTGCCACGAGTGTGGAAAAAGTTGATGAGTTCACCGTCAAAGTCACCACCGACGGTCCCAAGCCATTGCTGCTCGTGACCATGTGGGACTTCTGGTCCATCATCCCCGGCAAGTATATGGATGAAGTCGGGGTCGAAGGCTTCCAGCAGAAGCCAGTTGGCACCGGCCCCTTCATGTTCGACGAATGGGCAAAGGGCGACCACATCACCTACAAAGCAAATCCCAATTACTGGCAGGAAGGGCTTCCCAAAGTTGCGGAATTGACCTTCCGCTTCATTCCTGATTCTGCCACCCGTGTCGCCGCCATTCAAACGGACGAGATTGACATCGTCACACGGTTGACCTCGGAGGAATCGAAAAGCCTTGAGACTGTCCAGGGGGTTATAACGGGCGGACACACCCTGTCTCGTGTCTACTACATCGCCTTCAACAACATGACCACCGGACTCGACAAACCGACCATGGACGCAAAGGTTCGTCAGGCAATGAACTATGCCGTGGATGTCGATGGGATCATCAAAGCGCTATTTTCAGGCTACGGCAAGCGGGCTACAGGCTTTGTCGCAACCGGGGAAATGGGCTACGGCAATGTCCAGCCGTTCGCTTATGACCCCGAAAAGGCAAAGGCGCTCCTTGCTGAGGCCGGCTATGCCGATGGGTTCACCATTGACATGGCTTGTCCTGCCGGTGCGTACAGTTCCTTTGAAGAGGTCTGTCAGGCAATCGTCGGCAACTTGAAGGATGTGGGCATTACGGTTAACCTGGAGATCATGGAATCCGGTCAGTATTGGGATCTGGAAGCCAAGAAACAACTGCCTCCGCTCTTTGGCGATGCCTGGCAGGAACCAAGCGGTGAAGCCTATAATCGCTTGTTTGGGGCGCTCGGCGGGAACGATGCTTCGTATTCTTCCTGGTCGGATCCCCAGATCGATGGTCTCCTCAAGTCAATCTCACAAGAGGTAGACGCCGACAAGCGTGCGGCGTTGTACGAGGATCTGCAAGTATATATGCAGGAAGACCCGCCATTCATCTACTTGTACGAGCCTTATACCTTTGAAGCGACCCGGGAAGGCGTCGAAGGCTATAACCCGCGTCCCTCCGAATTCGTCTACCTCACTTCGACATCTGTCGCAGCGCCTTAGTTCCGGCAATAAAAAAGCGCTGCTACCCCCCCCAGGGTGCAGCCGTTCTCGTAATCTAACACAGGGGAATCTGGTAATTCGAAAAGGGGAGGGCGATGTTCACGCCCTCCCCTTGAACCTAATTTTGAAACAAAACCAAAAACAACGGAGATTGTATTTGTGAGTGACGTAACCGGTTTGAAGAAGCGTGAACGCCGCCGCCAGCCTGTGGTGACGCCCGGCCTTGTGGGCGGAAGTTATAAACCCCTCACACAAGCGGAAATGGAAAAAATTCATCACACCGTATTGGATGTGATGGAAAAGATTGGCTTTGCCACCCCCACCCCCTCCCTCATCGAATACGTCACCAAAGCGGGCGGCTGGATGAACGACGAGGGGCGTTTGTGTTATCCGCGCTCACTGGTCGAAGATGTGATAGCGAAGGCATTGCGCACTTATGTCCTGCCAGGACAGGACTCCAAACATGACATGGAAGTTGGCGGTGGGCGAGTCCACTTTGGGACGGGCGGCGCCGCGCCGTTTATGATGGACTTCCATTCGGGGAAACACCGCCCAACAACCGCGCCCGATCTATTCGACATCGCCCGCCTGGTGGACACCCTGGATAACGTTCACTTCTTCTGGCGCACCGTGGTCGCGGGCGATATGCCCACCCCGCTCGATCTCGACCTGAACACCACATACGCCTGTATGCAAGGCACAACCAAACATATTGGCGTCAGTTACGTGGACGCGAAAAGCGTGCAAACGGCTGTCGCCATGATGGATATGAGTTTGGGCGGCGAGGGCGAATTCCGCAAGCGACCATTTTGCTCCATCTCCTGTTGTCACGTAGTATCGCCCATGCGATTCGCGCAGGATTCATGCAATGCGCTGGAAGCCGCCATCCGTAATGGAATGCCAGCCTCGCTGTGTTCCGCCGCGCAATCTGGTGCGACCAGTCCGGTCACGCTTGCGGGGAGCATTGTGCAGTCCTTCGCGGAATGTCTGGCGGGCTTCGTCTATGCCTTTTTAATTGATCCAAATTGCCGCGCCTACCTGGCAACCTGGCCCTTCGTTTCCGACATGCGTACCGGGGCGATGTCCAGCGGCAGCGCGGAACTCGGCTTGATGATGGCGGGCTGCGGGCAGATGGCGAAAGATTTCTACGACCTGCCGGGCAGCATTGCCGCCGGGATGTCCGATTCGAAAATCCCCGACGCGCAATCCGGTTCGGAGAAAGCCTACACCTTGACCCTGGCTGCTCACGCGGGGTCAACGCTCATTCTCGAAAGCGCGGGGATGCAGTCCAGTCTGATGAGCACTGTGCTGGAAAGTTATGTCATCGACAACGATATGCTCGGCTCCGTCTTGCGCACGGTGCGCGGAATTGAAGTCAGCGATGAGACGCTTGCGTACGATGCCATCCGCGATGTGGTGCAGGGGAAAAAGGGACACTTCCTCGCCAACCCACAAACCATCAAGCGCATGGAAAGCGATTATTACTACCCGGCAATGGGCGACCGTACCAGCCCGGAGGCTTGGGAGAGAAACGGCGCGCGAGATATTCGGGAACGGGCGCGGGAGCGCGTCCGCCAGATTCTGCGCGATCATTATCCCGATCACATCAGCCCGGTTGTGGATGAAAAAATCCGCAGTGCGTTCAATATTCTTTTACCTCGTGAAATCATGTTGCCCGGCAGCGGACGCTGGTAAAAGAAAACAGGTGAACATCTTCCCTGCACAAGAGACGGTCATAAAACCGAAAGGAGAATATTATTATGAGCACAGATAAGAAGGCGTTGTTGGATGAATTGCAACAGGCGGTGATCGAAGGGGATGAAGAGGGCGCGAAAGCCATAACGCAAAAATGCCTGGATGCGGGCATTCCACCGCTGGAAACAGTCGAGATTGGTTTGCGCGACGGTTTGAGGATCGTTGGCGAAAAGTTCGAAAAGCTTGAACTCTTCCTGCCGGACATGATTATGGCCGCCGATGCAGGGAATGAGGTTATGAAGTTGTTGGAGCCGGCTATCGGGGCAAGTAACCTGCAAGCTTCATCGCCCGGTACCGTGATCGTCGGCGCAGCCAAGGGCGATATTCATACCATTGGCAAGAACATCCTGATCATGTTGTTCAAATTGGCCGGCTTCAAGGTGCATGACCTGGGCGAAGATGTCAGCGCGACGACTTTCCTGGAGGAAGCCAGAAAACTCAATGCCGACATCATTGCCATCTCCTCTCTGATGACCTCCACTATGCCGTGCCAGCGGGAAGTGATTAACCTCCTGAAGGATGTCAACGAACGCGATAAGTTCAAGGTGATGGTGGGCGGCGCGCCCGTTACGCAACAGTGGGCAGATCAGATCGGCGCGGACGGCTATGCAGAAACGGCTGGCGGCGGCGTGACGTTGGCGCTCAAACTCGTAGCCCAAAAGTAAACGAGGGAATAATGATTGACTTTTTTGATGTCATAAAGCGCGCGTTGAACGGGCCCTACTATTCAGAGCAGGATTTCACTCTTAAAATCATGGTTCCCAAACTCAAGGCTGTGATCAAAAAGTACGGCATTCGCTGTGACCCGACCGCTCCCATCCCGTCTAATGACCAACTCGCTGACGATGTCTTTCGCGCCGGGCTGGAACTTTGCGCCGAGGTGGGCTGCTATTGCAAGGACACCAGCCGCGTCATCCGCTTTACCGTCGATGAGATCGAGGAGGCGCTGCGAGAGGCTCCTTCCCAACCCTATTTTGGCGAGGGACGCGACCGAAAGGCGATGCTTGCCCGCAAGCCAGAGAGCGGCGATTCGCCCTACTGTTATGTGGGGGCTGGCGGCAGCGTGGTCACCAGTGAGGATGTGTTTGTCAGGTTGGTGGAAGGCTATGGTCGCAATCCACTAAGCGACTCGATTACCTGTCCCGCCCTGACCAAGATAAACGGCATGGAAATCGTAGCGGGTTCTCCCCTTGAACTGCTGGCTTGCATTCGGGCGGTTGAGTTGGGGCGGGCTGCACTGCGACGTGCCCAACGACCAGGGCTGCCGATCATGAATTCCATCGCCACGGGGGTTACCGCCACAGGCAAGATTGGCGGAAGCGCGTTCGGGCTGAGGAATACCGACTGCTGGGTAGTCGGCTTTACTTCGCCGCTTAAAGTTCAATTTGAACGAATGAACGAAGTCGCCTATCTCGTCGCTCGTGGAGCGCAGCTTGTGGGCGAGGCAAGTGAGCCGATTGGCGGTTTTGCCGGCGGACCCGAGGGGATTGCCGTGATCAGCGTTGTCTATCACATTCTCTCCATCCTCGTTCTACGGTCTTCGGTTCATTTGACCTTCCCAATGGACATCCGCTACGGGTGTAATACGAGCTGGGAAATCATGTGGCCGATCAGTGTTGCTGCGCAGGCAATTTCCCGCAACAGCCACCATCCGCTCCTCAATCTTGCCTATACGGCAGCAGGTCCGATGACCGAGATGTGCCTGTACGAAATTGCAGCCACAATGACGGCTTTTGTGGCTTCGGGTGGCAACATTGAGTTTGGCGGCGTCGCCAAGGGGACGAGCGCAGACCGCTTCACGCCTATGGAGCCCAGGTTTGCCACCGAAGTAGCCCATGCCGCAGCAGGTCTGAGCCGGGTCCAGGCGAACGAGATTGTCAAGACGCTGATCCCCAAGTACAAGGATCGTTTATCCAACCCGCCCAAGGGAGCAAAGTTCCAGGAGTGCTTCGATTGGGATTCGATCCAGCCTTGCCAGGAATATATAGATTTGTACGGTCAAATAAAAACCGAGCTTGCGGGCTACGGCTTAAAATTCAAGTAAGGAAGGTACAGAATGCTCGATTTTTTCGAAATTATTCGGCGGTCACTGAACGGTCCTTACTACTCGGAGCAGGACTTTGACATGAAGGTCTTTGTCCCGAAGCTTAGGCAAGTAGTAAAAAAATACGGTTTGCGTTGGGATGGCAAGACCCCGATCCCCAATGACGACCAGTTGGCGGATGATGTGTTTCAAGCGGCGCTTGAATTATGCGTCGATACCGGCGCCTATTGCACAGACACCAGCCGGGTGATCCGCTTTACAAAAGAAGAACTATTGGAAGGATTGCGAGACGCTCCTTCCCAACCAGTTTTTGGCGAGGGACGCGACCAAAAGGTGATGCTTGCCCGGAAGCCAGAGAGCAGCGCTCCGCCTTATTGCTATGTGGGAGCGGGCGGCGCAACATGCAGCAGCGAGGATGTGTTTGTCCGGTTGGTGGAAGGCTATGGTCGCAATCCGCTAAGCGATTCGATCACTTGCCCCACCCTCACCAAGATCAATGGCATGGACATCGAAACCGGTTCGCCTCTCGAACTGCTGGCTTGTATCCGGGCGGTTGAACTGGGAAGGGTTGCGCTTCGGCGCGCCCAACGTCCGGGTTTGCCGATCATGAACTCGATTGCCACCGCGGTGACCGATACCGCCAAGATTGCGGCAAGCGAGTTTGGGCTGCGCGATTCCGACTGTTGGGTGATTGGTTTTTCGGCTGAGTTCAAGGTGAAATTCGAGCGCATGAACGAGGTCGCATACATTCTCAGCCGTGGTGGACAACTCCTCGGTGAAGCCGGTCCCATCCTGGGCGGTTATGCGGGCGGACCGGAAGGCGTGGCGGTGGTTAGCGTGGCATACCTTCTGTGGTCAATCCTGGTTCTAAGGGCTTCGTGTCACTTGAATGTCCCGGTGGACCTGCGCGGCTGCAGCAGCAATCGTCCGTTGTTGTGGTCGCAGAGTATTGCGACCCAGGCGATCAGCCGAAATTCGCATTTGCCTCTGTTCTATTACACCTATTGTGCTGCCGGACCGATGACCGAGATGAACCTGCATGAGATCGCCGCCGGTATGATTACGGGCGTGGTTTCGGGCGGCAACATCGAGTTTGGTGGGATTGGCGCCGCCAAGAACGTGGATCATCTCAGCCCTGTGGAACCAAAGTTTGCAACGCAGGTGGCCCATGCGGCAGCCGGCATGAACCGGGTGGATGCCAACGAAATCGTCAAAAAGCTGCTTCTTACTTACGAAGATAAGCTGCTCGATCCGCCCAAAGGCACCCGATTTCAGGATAGCCATGACTGGGATTCGATCACGCCCTGCCAGGAATACAAGGACCTGGTGGGCAAGGTCAAAGAGGAATTGCGCAGTTACGGCTTGAAGATAATTTAGGATTTGTCGGGACGGATGGGAAAGCGTGCGCGAAGGAAGCCTGCTTTTCCATCCGCCATTTCCCATTGTGGAAAGGGCGCTACTATGACAGGTGATGAGATTGTCAATCTGAACCGGGAATACACTTTATTTTCCTGGTCTGTCCAATCTGCCGTTGACCCGCTTCAGCTCGTCCGGGCTGAAGGGGTGTATTTCTGGGATGCGAATGACAAGCGTTATCTTGATTTTTCGTCCCAGTTGGTTTATCTCAATGTCGGGCACCAACACCCGAAGCTCGTGCGAGCCATCCAGGAACACGCTGCGAATATGTGTCTGGCGCAACCGGGGTATGTGACGGAACCGAGAGGGACGTTGGGGAAACTGCTTGCCCAGGCGACCCCGGGCAATCTGAAAAAATCTTTTTTTTGCCTGGGCGGAGCGGAGGCAAATGAAAACGCCATAAAGATCGCCCGGATGTATACAAAGCGATCCAAGTTCATCGCCCGCTATCGCTCATACCACGGCGCTACACACGGCGCGATGGCGCTCACCGGGGATCCCCGCCGCCTGCCCAGCGAACCGACAATGCCGGGGGTTGTGCATGTCTTTGACCCATACTGTTATCGCTGCCCCTTTGGCTGGACCCCAGACAAGTGTCACCGGGAGTGCGTCACGCACATCGAGGACGTCATCCGTTTTGAAGGGCAAGATAACATTGCCGCCATTTTTATGGAAGGTGTGACTGGCACCAACGGCTTGCTTGTGCCGCCGGACGACTATTGGCCCCGCATCCGCAAGTTGTGCGACAAATACGGCATTCTGCTCATCTCCGATGAAGTGATGAGCGGCTTTGGACGCACGGGCAAGTGGTTCGCTGTGGATCACTGGAACGTAACGCCGGACATAATGACTGTGGCAAAGGGGATCACTTGCGGTTATGTGCCCCTGGGCGCGGTGATCGTCTCGGAGCCAATCGCTCAATACTTTGAAGACAAGCTGCTTTCCTGCGGACTTACCTACAGTTCACATACCCTTGCCTGCGCGGTAGGTGTTGCCACGCTACAGGTTTACCAAAAAGAGGGGCTCATCGAAAACTCAGCCCGCCTGGGGCAGGTATTGGGTGAATATTTGCAGGACCTGAAAAAGCGCCACCCGTCGGTTGGCGATGTGCGCTACATTGGGCTTTTCTCAGCCATCGAATTGGTTAAGAATCGGGAAACCAAAGAGCCGATCGCGGCGGCGCCACTAGGCAAACTTCTGCGTGAGCGCGGCTTGTCTACGCTGACGCCAGCCAATCTGATCACCATCACCCCGCCGCTGTGTATTACAGAGACGGAACTGCGCGAAGGACTGGAAATTATCGACCAAGTATTGGATATCGCCGACAAGGAGTGCAATTAACCTGGAAGGCGGTTTCGCGAGGAGATATCGAATGTCAGACTCATTTTTCGGCTATGCAGGACAGTTCTTACGCGTGGATTTGAGCGCCGGGGAAATCAGCGCCCAACCCATTTCGCCAGACTTCGCTGCCAAATGGTTGGGCGGTACGGGTTTTGGCGCCAAGGTGCTATCTGACGAGGTTCCTGCCGGCGTAGCGTGGGATCATCCGCAAAATCGGGTTATCGTGGCATCAGGACCCTTGGGCGCCACAAAAGTCAGCGGCACGGGTACTTTTTCGGTGGTGTTCAAAGGACCAATGACGAACATGGCTGGGGCGAGCCAAGCCAGCGGCTTCCTCGGCGCTTTCCTCAAATTTGCGGGGTTCGATGGGGTCGTTGTCCAGGGCGCTGCGTCGGATTGGTGTTATCTATTCATTCATGACGGTCAGGCTGAATTGCATGATGCCCGCCACCTGGTTGGGATGGATACCTGGGAAGTAGAGGATGCCATCGCTCAAGAGTTGGGGGTTCGCCCAAGCCGGATCAGTGTATACAGCATCGGACTTGCTGGTGAGAATCAGGTTCGGTATGCTGCGCTGGTGGGCGATAAGGGACATGTGGCTGCCCACAACGGTATCGGAGCTGTACTGGGGGCGAAAAAACTTAAAGCCATTGTAGTCAGCCGTGGTTCGCAGCAAGTTGCCATATCCGACGTTGAGCATGTAGAAGAGGGCGCAAACCAGCTCCGTGACCACGCAAAAACCAAGCTCGCTGGTGGTCTGATTTACAAATACGGAACAGGTGGGCAGCTACCCGGTCTTTATGCGACAGGCATGTTGCCGATCAAGAACTATACGACCAATGTTTTCCCCCTATACAATTCATTGAGTGGACAAACCCTGCGGGAAACATTTGAGACCCATCCGCACCCCTGTTGGGCATGCAACATGCACGTGAAAATGGTGAAGATTACTGAGGGTCCGAATGCTGGTTTTGAATCAGAAGAGCCTGAACTTGAGGGCTTGAATGGCTGGGGTTCGCAGATAGGCAATTCCGATCTGGAAGGTGTCATCGTATTACAAGACCTCACTGACCGGCTGGGACTTGACCTCAACGAATCCACCTGGACCGTGGGCTGGCTGATGGAATGCGTCGAAAAAGGGATCATCACCCACGCTGATCTGGATGGCATCGAATTGACCTGGGGAAATGTGCCGGCAGTCGAGGCTCTTTTGCACAAAATTGCCCGGCGTGAAGGCTGCGGGAACTGGCTGGCTGAAGGCGTAATGCGCGCCTCGGCAAAGATTGGAGGGGAAGCGCCCAACCTCGGAGTTTACACGCTGAAGGGAGCAAGCCCCCGAGAACACGATCATCGCGCCCGCTGGTACGAATTGCTGGATACCTGTCTATCAAATACCAGCACCATCGAAGCCAGTTTTGGAATGCCCCCGGATCTACAGGGGTATCCCAAACTAACCGACCCATTCTCGCCGGAGCAAGTGTCTACGGTGAATGCGGTCACGGGAGGATGGCGACAATTTGAGGATTGTTTGGGCATCTGCCGCTTTTGTTCCGCCAACCCAATGGCTGTACTCGAGGCTGTGAACGGCGTCACTGGCTGGCAGCTTGGCGTAGCCGATGCGCTAACCATCGGACAGCGGGTTATCAACCAACTGCGGATCTTTAACTTCCGGCATGGGTTGGATCCAAAATTAGAGGCGCCGTCACCACGCTACCAATCGACTCCACAAGATGGGCCAGCCCAGGGCAGGGCTTTTAGCGAGAATTTCGAATGGATGAAAAGAAATTACTGGCAAAAGATGGGCTGGGACACCGAGACCGGCAAGCCGCTGCCTGAGACGCTTGAGCGGTTGGGGCTGGGCGAGCTAGTCGCTGAACTCTACTAAGACGCGATGACTGACCCTCTGATCCGTGTGCAGGTCAAGATATTTTCCTGGTTCAGTGGCGCACTCGTGCCCGGAGTGCATTCCGCTCTGCTGCTGGAGGAAGATTTACCAGTGGGTTGCTCCCTGCGTACCTGCTTTATTCGCCTGACCTCACGCTATACCAGGTTTTCTGAGGTGATTTATGATCCTGACGAGGACGTCCTGCATACGCAGGTGGTCATCACGCACAACGGGCTGCTGCTGACTGGATCGGATCGTCTGGATCTTGTTTTGCAAAACGGAGACTCGATCGTCCTGATTCCATCCTATGCGGGTGGCTAAAAGAATAATTGACTAAAAGATTAATATTAAGGAGTCATGATGCAAGGTGAATTGATGAAACTATTAGCCATCCGCGCCGGGCAGGGTCGCCCGCTTCGGGTGGGGCTGATTGGAGCCGGCAAGTTTGGCACCATGTTCTTAAGTCAGGCTCGGCGGATACCCGGATTACACGTGCTCGGCGTTGCTGACCTGGTGCCCGCGCAGGGTCGGGATGCGCTCCAACGCGCCGGCTGGACCCAGGAACAAATTACCGAGGCGGGTTTTGCCAAGGCATTGAAAGAAGGCAGCACCTGTATTACCGCTGACAGCGAAGCGCTGATTAAAGCCGATGGAATGGATGTAATCATCGAGTCCACGGGTTCGCCCTCAGCGGGTATTCGGCACTCCCTGCTTTCATTTGAGCATGGTCGTCATGTAGTCATGGTAAATGTTGAGGCAGATGCCCTGGCTGGTCCGCTCCTGGCGAAACATGCGGCAAGCGCAGGCGTTGTCTATTCCATGGGATACGGAGACCAACCTGCGTTGATCTGCGAACTGGTGGAATGGGCGCGTGCCAGCGGTTTTGAAGTAGTTTGTGCCGGCAAGGGAGCCAAGTACCTGCCGGCGTATAATGCATCTACTCCGGATACCGTGTGGAATCACTTTGGCTTTACGCCGGAGATGGTAGCCACGGGAGACTACAACCCCAAGATGTACAACGCTTTTCTGGATGGAACCAAGGCTGCCATCGAAATGGCGGCGGTGGCAGATGCGACCGGACTGATCCCGCAAGCCTGCGGTCTGAACTTTCCACCCTGCGGCGCGGATGATCTGGCTCATGTCCTGAGGCCGGTGAGCGATGGCGGGCAGCTTGCTCACAAGGGTACGGTTGAAGTGGTGTCCAGCCTGGAGCATGATGGTCGCGAAGTCCATCGCCACATGCGCTGGGCGGTTTTTGTGGTTATCGAAGCAGACACTGAATACGTCCAGCGTTGCTTTGTCGAATATGGCGTGGTGACCGACTCGACCGGACGCTACGCGGCGATGTACAGACCCTATCACCTGGTTGGATTGGAACTGAGTGTCAGCGTTCTGCAGGCGGGTTTGCGCGGCGAAGCAACCGGCACGACCACAGCGTTCAATGGGGACGTGGTGGCAACCGCCAAACGCAACCTGGTGCCCGGCGAAGTGCTCGACGGTGAGGGTGGGTACTGCGTATTTGGCAAGTTGATGCCCGCCGCGTACTCCCTGCGAGTCAAGGCTCTGCCAATCGGTCTGGCGCACAACTTGCGGTTAAAGAATGCGGTGCCGGCTGGTGAAACTGTAAGCTGGTCTGATGTAGAATTCGACGAGACGGATGCGACCATTCGCTTTCGTCGAGAGATGGAGCGCCAATTTGCAGGCGCTCCACGTTAAATATTAGAGAGGAGAAAGACGCATTGGACAGAAACATAATTCTAAAGTTGGTGTCGGAGATACTTCCGGCGAGTCAGATCAACACGGCAGCGGATGAACTCTACGACGCTGCGGCTGATCGTTATAAGAAATATGCAAAAGCAAGGAAGGTACTGGATGTGCCGATTCCTGTGGCGATCGTCTATCCCAGGACGACTGAGGAAGTAGCGCGGCTGCTATCCATGTGCAACGCGCAAGGAATCAACGTCATACCCAGGTCTGGAAAGACTGCCACAGAGGGCGGGCTGGAGAACTGGAAGGAAAACACCCTGGTCGTGGACGCCCGGGATTTGAACCAGATTATCAAGATCGACGAATACAATATGCAGGCTACGGTCCAGGCGGGTGTTGTCCTGCAACACCTGGAAAACGAACTCAACAAGCGCGGCTTGACCACCGGGCATTCGCCCCAGTCCAAACCAGTTGCCAAGTATGGCGGTCTTGTATCCACGCGCAGCATCGGGCAGTTTTCAACACTCTATGGCGGCATCGAAGACATGGTTGTCGGACTTGAGTGCGTGTTCCCGGATGGGCATGTGTCGCGGATCAAAAATGTGCCCCGCCGCTCCGGCGGTCCCGATATTCGCCATATTGCGATTGGCAACGAGGGGTCCCTCTGCTATATCACCGAGGTGACAGTCAAAATCTACCGATACTTCCCCGACAACCACACCTTTTTCGGTTATCTTGTCAAAGATGTGGCTAGCGGAATCAAGGTGCTTCGGGAGGTCATGGTCAACGGGTATCGTCCGTCTGTCGCCCGCGTCTATTCCGAAGAGGATGCCCGGCAGCACTTTTACCATTTTCACAAGGGGGAATGCGTTCTCCTTTTCATGGCAGAAGGGAACAAGGGCATCGTTCAGGCTACCTGTGCCGGGATCGAAGAGGCGGTCGAGAAGTTCAAGGACGGCATTATTGAGCAGGTGGACAGCAATTTAATTGCGACCTGGTTCAAGAACCTCAACTGGTCCCAGCAGGATATCGACGACGAATTCCAGGGGATGATCGACAACGATTCCCATGCCGGGTTCACCACCGAAGTATCTGCCGACTGGGAAACCATCCCGACCCTGTATGACAATGTGATGAAGCGCGTCCGGGCGGAATTCCCGCGGGCGCATGATTTGACCATGCTGGGCGGACATTCCTCCCATAGCTACATTAACGGCACCAACATGTATTTCGTCTACAACTACGCCATCAATTGCGCCCCCGAAGACGAAATGCGAGCGTACCACCACCCCATCCAGCGCATCATCGTGGAAGAAACCCTCAATCTGGGCGGATCCATGTGCCATCACCACGGGATCGGCAAATATCGCAACGAATGGACGAGGGAAGAACATGGCTCCGCGTATTACATGCTCGAGAAATTGAAGGGAGCATTCGATCCTAACGGAATCATGAACTTCGGCGCCATCTTCTATCAGGAAGAGGGTGCGAGGTTCCAAAAATAATTCCAAAAAGAGAAAGCAGCCCAACGAGACAAACGACTCATGAGAATCCTGTGCTTGTTGAAGTTTGTGCCCGATGTGGACCAGATTCGATATGACCGCGAAAGGAACACCCTCATTCGGGAGAATGCCCGCCTGATTCTCAACCCCGAGGACGCTACCGCGGTGGCGACGGCGCTGGGTTTCAAACGAGACGCCCCTGATACGTACATTGAAGCCGTGAGCATGGCTCCGCGTGGAGCCATGCCTCACCTCGAGGATCTTGTCCGCCGTGGAATTGACCATGTCACGCTGATATCCGATCCGCGCCATGCAGGCAGCGATACCTGGGCGACGAGCAGGGTACTGGCGCGATACCTCGGGACGAGGGATTTTGATTGTGTTTTCTGTGGTACCCACACCCTCGACGGGGGAACCGGTCAGGTGCCGGCTCAGGTCGCCGAAGCCCTGGGGCTTCCCCTCATGGTGGGTATTTCCGCTCTGGTTGAACTTATTTCCCGGGAAGGTCAGGCTGTTGTTGATGTAGAGGGAGAGACGGCGATGATGCGATTCTCCGTTGATCTTCCTGCTGTGCTGGGGTTCCAGTACCACCCAGGACGCAAACTGCCCTACATCCGCCATGAAGACCTGAATCGGGATGTGTCCAGCCAGATTACTGTGCAGGGAAACAACGAGCTTGGGATGGATGAGTCAGAGTTGGGGCTGAAAGGGTCTCTCACGCAGGTACGCCGCATTGAGGTGGATGCCCTGGAAGCCAAAGACCCGGTTCTGCTTCGTGTCGATCAGGATGGGATCGACAAGGTGTACCACTGGCTGGAACAGAAGGGATTTCTACAGCCATGAAGCGGGTGCTGGTATATCTCGACGAAGATGCGGTGGAAGACTCCATCGATCTACTCGAGGTCGGTCGCTTGATGTACGGAACTCAGGTTTTTTGTTCCTACGCCCTTGCCGCAGGAGTCCGATACGGAGAGGCGGGCAACCTTTTCGATCATGTGTTCCGGGTCAAGAATGGAACACTGCCAAATTACGATACAGCCGCTCTAGCCCGTTGCATCGAGTTTTTGCACCGGATTTACAATTTCGACGCGATCATTATTCCGGCAACCCACTGTGGCCGGATGATTGCCCCGAGGGCGGCTATGCGACTCCATGCCGGGCTGGTGGCGGACGTAACCGGCATCGGAACCAATGGCGATGAAATATTGATGGTGCGGCCCGCTTTCAGCGGGCGCATGTTGGCTACGGTTGTCTGCCGGGGCGGCGGGCCGGTCATGATGAGCGCGCGCCCCAGGGCATTCACCTATGGGGAGCCAGTCCTCAAGTCGGCGGAATTTATAGATATCGACGCGCAGGATATGAAGACCCCGGGCATCCGGCTAATCGAACGCCGGGAAAAGTCCGAGGAACGAGATATACGCACAAGCGAAGTCCTGATTTCCGGGGGAGGCGGAGTCATCCGTGATTTCCACCTCCTTGAGCGACTCGCGGAAGCGCTGCATGGCATGGTCGCCGCAAGCCGCAAGGTCGTAGACATGGGTAAGGCTCAGCGATCAATCCAGGTGGGACAGTCGGGAAAGATCGTGAGTCCCCGTCTGTACATCGCCCTGGGCATCTCCGGTTCAGCCCAGCATGTAGCGGGCATCAGGAACGCGGAATATATCATTTCAGTGAATACGAACAGGCAAGCCCCGATCTGCAGCATGTCGGACATCGTTGTAGAAGGGGACAGCCGGGCGTTTGTAGAAGGGCTTCTAAAACGCATGGAAGCATCAAATACTCAAACTTCTGGAGATCAAAAAAGATGAATGTTACAGACTTTACGATGGATTTTTTCTCCCTGAAAGGCAGGAACGCCATAGTTACCGGCGGCAACACCGGTCTGGGGCAGGCATTTTCGGTGGCGCTCGCCAAGGCTGGAGCGAATGTGCTGGTCATCAGCCTTATGGAGGAGGATGGCGAGACCAGGGGCTGGGTCGAGGGTTGCGGGGTCGAGTACAAGCACCTGTACGGAGACATCACTGCTGACGGCGAATGCAAGCGGGCAGTAGACGCCTGTGTGGCAGCCTGGGGCAGCATGGACATTCTGGTCAACTGTGCGGGCATCTCCATCAATATCGAAGATGTGACCAAGTTCACCCGCAAGGAATGGGACAAGGTCGTAGCCGTCAACCTGACGGCGGCCTTCGAGATGACCCACGAGGCCTGCAAGCACATGATTAAGCAAAATCGAGGCAAGATTATCAACATCGGCTCCCTTTACTCTTTTCTGGGCGGACAGTGGTCTCCAGCCTATGCCTCCACCAAGCACGGGATCGTTGGCTTGACCAAAGCCATGTGCGACGAACTGGCGCAGTTCGATATCCAGGTCAACGCCATCGCTCCGGGGTATTTCGCCACCAACCTGACAGAAAAGACCCGCAGCGACCCGCAGCGCAATGCCACGATCCTTTCCCATATCCCCGCGAACCGCTGGGGCTGGACCGCCGATCTCATGGGCGCCTGCGTATTTCTTGCCAGTGACGCCTCGAACTATGTAAACGGCACCGTCCTAACCGTCGACGGTGGCTACCTAATGCGTTGATCGCGACGGTAACAATGAGAGAAGTGAATATGCGCGATATATATTTTATCGGGATCGACAGCGGCACCCAGAGCACCAAGGTTTCCATCATCAACCAGCGCGGAGAGATACTCCTCAGCGCAAGCCAACCCCTGCGCCCCATGCTAACCCGACAGACGGGCTGGGTCGAACATCCTGATGACGATCTATGGGACAGCGTGAAGGTGGCGCTAAAAGAGCTTATGGCTTCCTTCAAGGGGGATGTTTCGGACATCAAGGGGATCGGACTTTGTTCGATCCGCACCTGCCGGGTCTTTCTGAAAAAGGACGGTTCCCTGGCGGCGCCGGTCATGAGTTGGATGGATGTGCGGGCCTATTTGCCCTTTGAGGACGAAGCGGAAATCGGCTATACCGGGTCAACCTCGGGCTATCTGACCTTCCGTCTGACCGGGGAGTTAAAGGACACCATAGCCAACCAGTACCAGTACCAATTCCCAGTGGACATGGAGACCTGGAAGTGGCTCGAGGATCCGGAGGCATTCTCTGCCTTCAGAATTCCACTGCCTAAACTCCTGGATATGTACCTGCCCGGAGAAATCCTTGGACGCGTTTCCGCTGCGGCGGCGGCAGAAACCGGTTTGCCCCAGGGCATCCCCGTGATTGCCACAGCGAACGACAAAGCGGTGGAGGCGCTGGGGTCGGGGCTTATCAAACCCGGGGTGGCTCTCTTGTCTTTGGGTACCTACATCGCATCCATGGTCGCAGGGGAACGAAATCTGCCGGACACGAATAGTTTTTTCACCAATCTATCGTGCATCCCATACCGGTATCTGTATGAAAGCTCGGGTATTCGGGGCGGCATGTGGCATATCTCCTGGTTTAAAAGCATCATCGGTGAGGAGTTGGAGAGGAAGGCACGTGAATCAGGTCGAATCGTGGAAGAACTTCTCGAAGAGGAAGCGGCCCAGGTTCCTGCAGGCTCCGATGGCCTCCTGACCGTTCCGGACTGGCTTGCCCCTGCAACACAACTGCACAAGAAGGGCGTTATGATCGGCTTCGATCAGCGCCATACCCGGGGACACATGTACCGCTCCATCATGGAAGCAATTGCCATGCGGATGAAGAACAACCTGGACGGCATGATTAAGGATACCGGAACCGTACCGGACAAGCTTATCGTCAGCGGCGGGGGATCGAACAGTCCTCTCTTCATGCAGATCGTGGCAGATGTCTTCGGCATCCGAACCGTGCGTAACAAGATCAACGCGGCGGCGGGGCTGGGGGCCGCGATCTGTGTGGCCGTAGCGACGGGAACCTATACCGACTTTGCCCAGGCTGTCGGCGCCATGGTACATCAACGTGACGAGTTCAGCCCCAATCCGCAGAACCACAAGGTTTATACAGCCATCAATGAGGGGGCTTATTGGGAGTTGACAACCATGCTGGAGGAAACACTCAAGCAAATGCACCGGGCGTGCGAAGAAGCAAACCGATAAAAGATATCCGCGAGGAGGTCGTCCAGCCAGATAGACCAGCGTTTACGAGTTGTTCCATGCCGGACAAAATTCTCGTAGCATGAAAACGTAGTCATGGTTTCAATCACTTTCCGTTGTTGGCGCAATCTTTTCTCGATAGGCGCCGGTAATTCTAAAGAAAGGTTTTCTACCGTACATCGCAAATTATTTGCCGCGGATTTCGCTAATTAGCGCGAATTTTTTTCTTCAATCCGCGAAAATCTGCGTAATTCGCGGCTAATAAAAACGATCTTCTTGTCAAATCGAGTCTGAATGTACGGTAGAGAAAAGAAAGGCAGGCGTAATGTTACGTTATTTTGCATCCAAACTACTCATTTCCGTTGTGTTGCTCCTGGGTGTTTTGACTCTGGCGTTCTTCATGCTGCGCATGACAGGCGACCCCGTGGCATTGATGATGTCGCGCGATGCCTCGCCCGAAGAGATGGAAGCTTTCCGCGAACTGATGGGCTTCAACCGCCCGGTCAGCGTTCAATTTTTCGATTTCCTCTCGAAAGCCGCCGTCGGCAATTTTGGAAATTCCCTTCACTACGGAATGCCCGCCCTGCCCCTGGTGATGGAACGCCTGCCCGCGACTGTTCAACTGGCGGTGATTGGTCTGCTTATGGCGATTCTAATTGGCGTACCGCTGGGTCTTACAGGCGGACTTAATCCCGGCAGCCCGCTCGACTCGCTGGGACGGTTTTGGGGCCTGCTTGGTCAAAGCGTTCCAAGCTTCTGGCTGGCATTGCTCCTCATTCTTGTCTTTGCGGTACGCCTGCGTTGGTTCCCATCTTTTGGCGCGGATGAACCCAAGTCGGTGGTGTTGCCCGCCTTCGTTCTCAGCCTCGCAGTGTCGAGTCAAATCCTGCGCATGACCCGCTCGACCGTATTGGAAGTGCGCGGGGAGGATTTTGTCCGCACGGCGAGAAGCAAGGGCTTGAATCAATCCACAATTTATTTAAAACATATTTTGCGAAACGTCACCATCCCATTGATTAGTGTAATTGGCGTTCAATTCGGTTACATGCTCGGCGGCTCGATTTATATCGAAACGATTTTTGCATGGCCCGGCATGGGACAGTTGCTTTCGCAGGCAATCGGCTGGCGCGATTTTCCGCTTGTGCAGGCGCTGGCGATTTTTACCAGTGTGGTGGTGTTGGCGCTCAATCTCGCAACTGATCTGGCTTACGCCCTGCTCGACCCGAGGATTCGCTATGGCAAGTAAAACCTTCTCCCCCAAAGCCAACAGCCGACTCGAAGTAAAGACAACCTTCAAAGACCGCCTTGCATTTTTAGCGCGGCTACTCTGGCGCGACAAAGGCGGAACGATTGGCTTGATTATGTTTTTCATTGTCGTCTTCGCGGCAGTCTTTGCACCTGTCATCACCGCACGCGACCCGCTGGATCAAGACCTCATCAACAGCAAAATGCCGCCCGCGTGGAAAGAAGGCGGGTCGTGGGAGCAACCGTTTGGCACCGATAGTCTCGGACGCGATATGTTCAGCCGCATCCTTTATGGCGCCCGGGTTTCGCTCACAGTCGGATTCTTCGGCGTGCTCATCGCGGCAACACTTGGGCTGGTTATCGGCGCGATTGCAGGATATTTCGGCGGGCGGGTGGACTCCATCATCATGGGACCCATCAACTTGATTCTCGCCATGCCGTATTTACTCTTCGTGGTCTTCATCGCCGCCATTCTCGGAAGAAGTCTGCTCAACGTGATCCTGATCTTCGGCATTACCGACTCGCCCATTTTTGCGCGTGTGGCGCGCGGCGAGGTGCTGCGAATCCGCGAAAGCGCGTACGTCGAATCTGCCATCAGCGCGGGCGCGCGCTCGGGACGCGTCATCTTCGATCACATCATCCCCAATTTAATAGGACCGTTGATCACGCTGGCGACATTCGAAATGTCGGCGATGATTTTCTATGAAGCGGGGCTTGGCTTTTTGGGCTTGAGTGTTCCGCCCGATGTGCCGAGTTGGGGCAATATGCTGGCAGAGGGACGCAAATATTTGGTAAATGACCACTGGCTGACCACCTTTCCCGGGCTGGCGATCATGTTCACGTCGATGGGCATGAATCTCGCGGGCGATTGGCTGCGCGATGTGCTTGATCCGCGCCTGCGACGTTCAAGGAAATAGGAGGGTAACATGGCTGTAATTCTCGAAGTCAAAGATTTGGTCACAAAGTTCTACACGCTTGATGGCGTGGTCAACGCGGTGAACGGCGTCAGTTTTACGCTCGACGAAGGCGAGACTCTGGCGGTCGTCGGCGAGAGCGGAAGCGGCAAAAGCGTTTCCATGATGTCTGTCATGGGGCTGATCTCATCGCCGCCCGGAAAAGTCGAAGGCGGACAGGCGCTCTTTTACAGTTCGCAAGGAACGCGCGATTTGCTCAAACTCTCGCCGAAGGAAATGAACGAAGTACTCGGCGGGCAAATCGGATTTGTATTCCAAGATCCACAAACGTCGCTCAACCCGATTTTGAAAGTCGGCGAGCAGATTTCCGAATCGCTGGTAAAGCATTTGGGGATCAGCACCCGCGACGCGCGGCTGCGCTCGCTGGAGTTGCTTGCCGAAGTTGGAATCCCCGACCCCGAGTTGCGGTACGACGCGTACCCGTTCCAGATGTCGGGCGGGATGCGGCAGCGCGTGATGATCGCCATCGCGGTGGCTTGTACCCCGCGCATTATCATCGCGGACGAACCCACCACCGCGCTCGATGTCACCATTCAGGCACAGATCGTGAACCTCTTCAAACAATTGCGGGCGAAGATGGGAGTTGCAACCATCTGGATCACACACGACCTTGGCCTCGTTGCGGGTCTGGCGGATCGTGTGCTGGTCATGTACGGAGGCAGGATCATGGAAGCCGCGCCAGTTGATTTGTTGTACGACAACCCGCGCCATCCATATACGATTGGCTTACTGGGCGCACTTCCGCGGCTGGATACGCATGAAGAAAAACGCCTGGTCAGCATTGACGGCGCGCCACCTGACGCGACCATTTCCATTAATCATTGTCCCTTTGCGTGGCGCTGTACTCATGTGTTCGAACATTGCTGGAATGAGAATCCCATATTGACTAACGTTGAAGAGGCGCATCAAGTTGCCTGCTTCCACGTCTTCGAGAAAGGTGGCTGAAAATGGAAAACACTGAGCCCCTTGTACGCGTTTTCAATCTCAAAAAACATTTTCATATCCCGACAGGTCTGTTCGGACAGAACACAGTGGTTGTCAAAGCCGTGGATGGGATTTCGTTCAACATCGGCGCAGGCGAAACACTTGGCCTGGTCGGCGAAAGCGGCTGCGGAAAATCCACGGCGGGTCGCACCATCCTGCAACTTCAAAAGCCGACATTGGGCAGAGTCTATTTTGAAGATAAAGACCTGACTGCGGCATCTGATGAGGAACTCCGCCAACTACGCACGCGGATTCAAATGGTGTTTCAAGACCCGTATGCTTCGCTCAATCCGCGTCACAGCGTCAAGAAAATTATCGCGGAGCCACTGGTCATTCATGGAATGATGAATGGAGCCGAATTACATGAACGGGTCGTGGAATTGCTGGAACTCGTCGGCTTGAATCCCGCATACATGCACCGCTTCCCGCATGAGTTCTCTGGCGGTCAGCGGCAACGCATTATGATCGCGCGCGCGTTGTCGGTGAAACCTGATTTTATCGTGTGCGACGAACCCATCTCTGCGCTGGATGTTTCCATTCAGGCGCAGGTTGTCAACCTGTTGCAGGAGTTACAGGAAAAACTTGGCGTGGCATATCTATTCATCGCGCATGATTTGAGCATGGTGAAACACATCTCTCATCGCGTGGCGGTCATGTATTTGGGCAAGGTGGTGGAACTGGCTGGACGCAATGAAATTTTCGACAACCCGATTCATCCCTACACCCAATCGCTCACTTCCGCGGTGCCAATTCCCAGCCCGAAGTTGGAGCGCCAGCGACAGAGAATCATCTTGAAGGGAGAGCCACCCAGCCCGGCGAATCCACCTGCGGGATGTGTCTTTCATCCGCGCTGCCCCATTGCTGAAAAGATTTGCAAAAGGGAAATCCCTGAATTCAGCGAGATTCAGCCCGAACATTTTGTGGCTTGTCATCTGGCAGATACGCAAATCGAAAACAAAATCACCAAAGACACGCCGATTTATTAACGGAGTCCAACGACTCCAGTCGTTGGATGTCGAAAGTCTGGACGCGAAGCGTTTGACTCCACAAATAAGGAACGATGAAAACGATCAACGAAACTGTGGATGTGGTGATTGCTGGCGGCGGGACGGCTGGTCATGTGGCGGCGATTCAGTCTGCGCGGCTGGGGGTGAAGACCTCAGTCATCGAAGCAGGAACCATGCTCGGTGGCACGATGACCGCTGGCGGCGTGTACATGCCCAACCACTTCTTCAACACAAAAGGCGCGGTGGTGCAGGGCATCCCGTGGGAACTGTACGCCAAGTCGAAGCAAATCGAAGGGCTGCCTGTCCCCGACTACCGCAAGCGCAGACCGATGGAAACGCCAGGTTATTACAGTTACATCAACATCCCGGTCTATGCCGCGCTTGCCGAGGAAGAGGCGTTGAAGGCAGGCGTCATTCTTCATTACCACGAGTTCATCGCCGAAATTCAAGCCATCGGCGACAGGTGGGAGATCACCTCCTTTGGGCGCGGTGTGAAGCGGGTGACGAAGGCGAAGGAAATCATCGATTGCAGCGGCGACTCGGACGCGGTGCGAATCCTTGGGCTGAAAGTGTTGAAGTCGAAAGTCTCGCAGCCTGGCACGCTCCAATACAAAATCGAAGGCATCGAACACGAGCAAATCTGGAAAGAGGAAGTGCAGAAAATTTACGAAGAGGCGCTGGCGAGCGGCGTCTTGCAAAAAGGCGATTGGGCGTACCCCAACCTGGAGCCGTTTCAGTATTACCTCGCCCACGGTGGACACAACGGCACGCACATCTACGACGCCGACACCTCCGACGCGGACGGTCAGACCCGCGCCAATATCGAAGGCAGGGAGCGCATGTTGCGGATGTTCAAGTTCGTGCGCGAGTCCATCCCAGGCTGCGAGCGGGCGACTCTCAAAATGATGGCTCCGTATGCACTGGCGCGGGAGACCTATCACACGCTCGGCGAATA
>CAILWD010000341.1 GCA_903837815.1 uncultured Chloroflexota bacterium
ATCTCGACCTATGCCTTGCTGCTGGCAAATCCCAACCCGACCCGCGAACAAGCCCGCGACTGGTTCCAGAAGAACCTCAACGTCTGCCGTTGCACGGGCTATAAGCAAATCGTGGACGCGGTCATGGCGGCGGCGAAGGTCATGCGCGGCGAAGCCACCATTGAAGACATCACCTACAAACTCCCCGAAGACAAGGAATATTACGGCAAGCCCATCGTGCGCCCATCCGCGCTGGCGAAGGTCTGCGGACTCGCGGACTATGGCGACGACCAGGAACTCACCATGCCCGCAGGCAGTTTGCACGCGGCAGTTGTCCAACCAAAGGTCGCGCACCACGCCAAGATTCTCAAGATTGACACCGCCGAAGCGGAGAAAATGCCTGGCGTGGTGAAGATCATCACCCACGTCGAACTCAAAGCCGCGGGTGGATCGAACATCATGGCAGAGGGACAATTCCACGAGCGGACGACGGTCATGGTTCCCAGCCGCAAAGTCCTCGCCGAAGATAAAATCTATCGCTGGGGCGACATCGTCGCGCTGGCAGTCGCCGACACGAAAGACCACGCCCGCGCCGCCGCCGCCAAGGTCAAAGTGGAAATCGAGCAACTGCCCGAATATCTCAACTTCCTCGACGCGGTCATGCCCGACGCCATGCGCATCCACGAAGATACGCCCAACATTTTTTCCATGCAGCCCGTCTTGAAAGGCGCAGGCTTGGGAGAGCCGTCCAAAGTTGCTGACCTCATCGACGAATCCGCTTTCAGCGTGGAGGGCAGTTTCTTCTCGTCGCGTGAGCCGCATCTTTCCATCGAAGGCGAAACCCTGCAAGCCTACTTCGACGAAGACGACAACCTGACGGTGCAATGCAAATCTCAGGGCGTGTACGCATCCATCAGCCGCATGGGCAACCCTGTCGGCATCCCGAAGGAAAAAATCCGCATCATCATGAATCCCACGGGCGGAAGTTTCGGCTGGTCAACCAACCCTGGCGACGTCGCCCTCGCCGCCGCCGCCACTGTCGTGACGAAAATGCCCGTCGCGCTTTCAATGACCTACGAAGAGTCGCAGCACTTTACGGGCAAGCGCAGTCCGTGTCATTCCAACGGGCGCGTTGCCTGCGATGAGAACGGCAAAATCACTGCCGCCGAATTCGACTTCGGCATGGATCACGGCGCATACTCGTGGGGCGGCGACGACAAGATGACCAAGCCTGCGCGCTTTGCCTTCTTCCCCTACATGGTGCCGCACGCGGCGGGGCTTGTGCGCGTGGCAAACACCAATCACAACTTCGGCGTGGCGTATCGCAGTTACGGCTCGCCGCAAGCCTACACCCTCAGCGAAGCCCTGATGGACATGCTCGCCGAAAAAGCGGGCATCGACCCCTTCGAGTTCCGCTGGCGTAACATCGCCCGCCCTGGCGACACCAACATCAACAGTTATCCTTATCGCGTCTATCCGATGGAAGAAATCATGCGGAAGATGAAGCCGTTCTACGAGCGGGCGATGAAGGAAGCGCAGGAGCAGGACACGCCCGAAGTGCGGCGCGGAATCGGACTCGCTTGGGGCGGGTTCAATGTGACCCGAGCAGGAGGCTACGCTGACAACGCCTCCGTCGCCCTCGAACTCAACCCCGACAACACATTCACTAAGTTCGACACCTGGCAGGATGTCGGTCAGGGCGGCGACATCGGCTCGTTGATGGTGACTCTCGAAGCGCTCAAACCTTTGGGCGTGACTCCCGACGATATCCGCCTTGTCCAGAACGATACCAAACTCTGCCCCGACAGCGGCATGTCCGCCGCCAGCCGCTCGCACTACATGAACGGCAACGCCACCCTCATCGCCGCCGAAAAATTGATGAACGCCATGCGCAAGCCTGACGGCACATACCGCACCTACGACGAGATGGTCAAGGAAGGCATCCCGACGAAATACGAAGGCATCTACGAAACCACTGCCACGGCGGGACTCTGCCGCCTCGACCCGAACACGGGCATCGGCGACCCGACCCCAGCCTACACCTACGCCTTGAATCTGGCGGAAGTGGAAGTCAACACCAAGACGGGCAAGACCCGCGTCATCCGCTTCACGGTTGTGGATGAAGTCGGCAAAGTCGGCAACATCGACGCGGTCAATGGGCAGGCGTACGGCGGAATCTCGCACAGCATCGGCTTCGCGCTCACCGAAAACTACGACGACGTGAAGAAGAATACCAACATCGCCAACAGTGGCGTGCCCTACATCAAAGACATCCCCGACGACATCACCGTCATCCACCTCGAAAACTCCGACCCCGACGGACCCTTCGGCTCCTCGGGCGCCTCCGAAGCGTTTCAGGCGGGCGGTCACGTGGCGGTGTTAAACGCCATCAACAACGCCTGCGGAGTCCGCATCTACGAGATGCCCGCCACCAAAGAGAAGGTCAAGGCGGGGCTGGAAGTTATCGCCAAAGGCGGCAAAGTCCAGCCGCCGAAGAAATACTTCCTCGGCTCCGACCTGTACGACGAACTGGAGAACA
Source organism: uncultured Chloroflexota bacterium (assembly GCA_903837815.1). Lineage (GTDB taxonomy): Bacteria > Chloroflexota > Anaerolineae > Anaerolineales > Villigracilaceae > Villigracilis. The sequence continues at coordinate 2,519 of CAILWD010000341.1, forward strand.
TCAAGGCGAATCCAGTAAAATTCAAGAAGTAATTTCGCATGTCATTGCGAGGAGGGTGCTCTTCCCGACGAAGCAATCTCCTCGTATTGGGGGATTGCTTCGGGCGAAGAGCAAGAGCGCCCTCGCAATGACATTTATGAGGCTCAACCCATGACAG
>CAILWD010000342.1 GCA_903837815.1 uncultured Chloroflexota bacterium
CCTCGACGTGGGCTGCGGCGCGGGAAAATTGTGCTTCCTGTTCAACGATTACGTCAAAGGCAGCGCAAAAATCACAGGTGGAGATTTCTCTGAGGAGCTGCTCGACAAAGCCCGCGAGAAGAATAAAGCCGTCGGCGCTGACATCGACTTCCAGTTTTTGGACTTCAACGAAAAATTCAAGTTTGCCGACAATACCTTCGACCTGTGTACCTCCGCCTTCGCCATTTACTACGCCTCCGATTTGGACTTCACCTTCGGCGAGGCGCACCGCGTTCTCAAGCCCGGCGGACGGCTCTTCGTCTCGGGCCCGCTGCCAGAAAACAAGCAGATGTTCTACGACATCATCAAGGAAGCCACCCACGCCACCATCCCGCCCATGCCTGGCTCCTCGCGCTTCAAGGGCGACATCTTCAACACGATTGATAGAATCTTTGCAAAGACAGAACTGCACAAGTTCGAGAACCATCTCACCTTCCCCGAAGTTGCGCCGTTCATTGACTACGTCCGCGCCTCGCTGGGCGAAGACCGCAGGCTGTGGACTTCAATGTTCAACGGCAAGGACGAGTACGAAGCGCTGATCGGCAAGATTACCGATGTGGCTACACGCTGGTTCAACCGCGACGGTAAACTGGTCATGACCAAGGTGGTCGGCGGAATTCTCGCCACCAAATAAGTAATTGGCGATTGGAATTACCAATCGCCAATTACCATTTACCAATCATGAATTTCTTCGGCAAAAGGGTTCTCTTCCTCGGCGCACACCCAGACGATATCGAGATCGGCTGCGGCGCTTTGATTCACCACATCGTCGAACAGACTGACATCCTGTGCGTCACGCTTTCGGACAACCAGAAAAATCCTGATCTAAAAAACGTCAAAGACGAACATCTCAAATCGATGAAAGTGTTGGGCGTGCCCGATAACAAGGTTATCTTTGGCCCGTTCACCACGCGCGTCTTTCCCGATGCGCGGCAGGAAATTTTGGAGTATTTCCTCAAACTTCGCCGGGAGTTTCAGCCAGACCTGATCTTCGTCCACTCAAAACAGGATGTCCACCAGGATCACCTGACGATGACCGACGAAGCCCTGCGCGCCTTTCGCGGCATCACAGTCCTCGGCTTCGATGTGGTCCGCTCTTCGTATGGATTCTTTCCGCACTTCCTGGTTGAAGTGGACGAGGAAGATGTCAACAAGAAAATCGAGGCGCTCTCGCAATACGAAACCTATCGCGACAGGTATTATTTTAACAGCGAACTGACCCGCTCCATCATGGTGCGGCATGGCGCGCTGGCGGAAATTCCCTTTGCGGAAGGCTTCGACATTTTGAGAATCGTCGGAAAGTTTGAAAAATGAAGTTCACGGAAATCTATCAGGAACTGGTCAACAGCACGGAGGTCATCCGTGCGCTGACCGCGAACGTCTCGCAGGAGGAAGCCCAGTCCAAGCCGACGCCTGAGACGTGGTCCATGCTGGAGGTGGTCTGCCACCTCTACGACGAGGAACGTGAGGATTTCCGCGACCACCTGGACTTTATCCTTCACCGAAAGGGCCGGGAAACCTGGAAGGCAATCGACCCGCAAGGCTGGGTGACCTCTCGAAAATACAACGAACGGAACTTCGTCGAAATGCATACGAAATTCCTCGAAGAACGGGAAAAATCCCTCGACTGGCTGATCGACCTCTCCCGCGCCGATTGGGACATCGCGTGCGAGACCCATTTTGGAACCATCTCTGCCGGTGATGTTTTCGCCTCTTGGGCCGCGCACGATAACCTGCACATCCGCCAACTGGTGGAGTTGAAACGCGTTCAAATCGAGCAGGCCTCCCAGCCTTATTCGCCTCATTACGCGGGCAACTGGTAGAAAGGTTACAACAGTGTTATACGACACCTTTAGCACAGACTATGACCGCTTTGTCAATTGGACAAACCGCCTCGCAGTCGAAATGCCGTTCCTGCAAAGTCAATTGAAAGAAGCCGGGGCAACAAAAGTACTGGATGCCGCCTGCGGGACAGGAAAGCATGTCATCGCCCTGGCAAAAGCGGGCTTCACAGCGGCGGGCTCAGATTTAAGCCTCGGCATGGTGGAGCACGCCCGCAAGAACGCCCAAAGCGCAGAGATGGATGTCCGCTTCGAACAGGCCGGGTTTGGTCAACTGGCTCGAGCCTTTGGAAGCGGGACATTCGACGCCGTGCTTTGTCTTGGCAACTCACTCCCCCACCTGTTGACACAAGAAGACCTATCCTCCGCCCTGGCCGACTTTGCGAATTGCCTGAAACCGGGCGGCATGGTACTGATCCAAAACCGAAACTTCGATGCCGTGATGAAGAACCGCCTGCGCTGGATGGAACCCCAGGCCGCGCGCGAAGGGGATGCGGAATGGATCTTCCAACGCTTCTATGACTTCGAACCAAACGGGTTACTGACCTTCAATGTGACCACCCTCCGTCGGATCGGAAACGACAACTGGCAGCAATCCATCAGTAGCGCACAATTGCGCCCGTTGCTGTCTGCTGAAATGCGCCCCGCGCTGGAGTCTGCCGGTTTCGAATTGGTCACCTTCTTCGGAGACATGGGCGGCTCCCCGTTTGACCCTGCCTCAAGCGGAAATCTGGTCATCCAAGCCCAAAGAGGAAAATAACGGCCACCCCAAATTTAATCCGGGACGTTGACGAGCGCAGATGGATGTGGAAAAAGAATTAAAAATCAGCATCTTCAACGCTTTGCTTTGCGCGCATCCCATTGCCCTTAAAAACAAACTCACCCGCGAAACCTTGATTTCGGGGTGAGTGACGTACCTGGCTCCTGACCTAGGACTTGAACCTAGAACCTAGCGGTTAACAGCCGCTCGCTCTGCCGATTGAGCTAGTCAGGAAGGAAAGCGACCGACATTATACGGATAACACCGGGGAATGTCAAGGTGGAATTCAAGCGAATTCACTGGCGCCGGACGCTCTTTAAACAAGGCTAATAATGAATGGAACTCAGGTTCTCCAGTTTCTCTGTGCTGTGTGTTGCCTGAATACGGCGGATGGTTCCTGTCAACCCGCGCACCACCAAACTTTCGGTCGTGATGTGGTCTCCTTGATAGCGGACGCCCTTGAGCAGTTCTCCATCGGTGATGCCCGTGGTCGCAAAGAAGACATCTTCGGAAGAAACCAGGTCATCAATGGTAAGCACTTTTTCGAAGTCGTACCCGGCATCGCGTCCGCGCTGTAGTTCGCTTTCATCGCGGGCGTATAACTTGCCCTGAATCTCGCCGCCCATGGCGCGCAAGGCGCAGGCCGCGATAACGCCTTCCGGCGTGCCGCCGATGCCAAGCAGGACGTCCACGCCGGAATCGGGCCAGGCGGTCATCAGTGCGGCCGCCACATCGCCGTCGGGGATCTGGCGGATGCGCGCTCCCGCCCTGCGAATTTCGGCGATCATCCCTTCATGACGCGGGCGGTCCAGAACGATGGTGGTCAAGTCTTCGACGTGCCTGCCCTTTGCTTTGGCAATTGCTTTCAGGTTCTCGGTGATTGGCTTTTCGATATCGATCACCCCTTTCGCCTCCCGCCCCACAGCCAGTTTGTTCATGTAAAGAAAAGGTCCCGGGTCGAACATCGTGCCGCGCGGGGCAAGCGCCACCATCGCCAGCGCGTTGGAACGCCCAAATGCCAGGGGACGGGTTCCGTCAACGGGGTCTACGGCAACATCTACATCGGGCGTGGAGCCGTTGCCGACTTTTTCGCCGTTGAACAACATCGGCGCCTGGTCTTTTTCTCCTTCGCCAATGACGATGACCCCGTTCATGTCCAATGTGCTGAGGACGAGGCGCATGGCATTCACCGCAGCCCCGTCGGCGCCTTCCTTATCCCCACGTCCCATGTAACGGCCCGCCAGCATTGCCGCGGCTTCTGTGACACGCGCCAGTTCAAGCGCAAGGTTACGAGTAGGTGTAGCGCCAAGGACTGCCATTTTTTGCCTCCAGGATTAAAAGATGAACCAAATGAGGAAGTAGTAACCGATGACCGCGCCCCACAGCCAGGAGTCGATGCGGTCGAAAAAGCCGCCATGCCCGGGGATGATGTCGCTTGAATCTTTGATGCCCGACTGGCGTTTGATCATGCTTTCGCCCAAATCTCCCAGCGGAGGCAGCGCCCCAAGAATGAAGCCGAGAATTGCGCCCTGCCAGAGGGTAATCTGCCCGGCAAGGTTTCCATAGGTGGTAAAGGCATACACCGTGAACCCCCCTCCCCATGTGGCGGTAATCACACTGGCGGCATACCCCTCCCAACTCTTTTTGGGGCTGAGGCGCGGAGCCATTTTATGCCTGCCGTACGCCTTGCCGATGGAGTACGCGCCGGTATCGCCGTACATGACGCAGAACATCACCAGCATGAACCACCAGCCGCCTTCAGGAAGGCTGCGCAGGTCGAAGAGGTAGGAGCCGATCCAGCCGATATAAACCAGCCCGCCGACCGTGATTCCGAAATCAACAGCAGCCTGGTCGTGTCCGCGCTCGTAGGCGACGAGGTGATACGCCATTGCCACAAGTATGGCAATGGCAAAAACAGGCTGGGCAAAGTCGGGGAAAAACGTCCGCGCAATGGTGATTGCGGCGACGCCGCCCACAGTCACATGGAACTGTGGCTGGTATCTGGCGGCGCGGAAGAGGATGACGTATTCGCGCGCGGCGCCGATTAAAAATGTCCCCATCAGAAAATAATAAAAGATGCCGCCAAGCAATATGGCGGGCAACCCGATTGCGGCAAGTCCGAGAGCGGTGATTGTTCTTTTAAGCATTAGATTCCTGAAGTTCCCCCGAAGATACCTTTCCGTAGCGCCTGTCGCGTTGGGCAAATGCCTCCAGCGCGCGGCGATATTCCTCGTGACCGAAATCGGGCCAAAAAGTTGGCGTGACATACCATTCGGAGTAGGCGGTTTGCCAAATGAGGAAGTTACTCACGCGTAATTCGCCCGAAGTGCGGATTACAAGATCAGGGTCTGGCACGCCTGCCGTAAACATGTACTGCCCAACAAGCTGGTCTGTGACATCTTCCGGGGCGATGCCGTCCTTGATGATTTTTTGAATGGCGCAGACAATTTCATCGCGCCCGCCGTAATTCCAGGCAATGTTTAGAATCAAGCGATCGTTGTTCTTTGTTATATCGATGGCCTTCAATACCCGTTCCTGCAAGTTGGGACTTAAACGCTCCAAACGTCCGATATGTCGCAACTGAACCCCCTCCTTGTTCAATTCGTTCAATTCACGGTCGATCACATCCTGCAAAATGCCCAGCAGTCCCTGCACTTCCTCCGCTGGGCGTCCCCAATTTTCGGTGGAAAAGGCGTAAATGGTCAAATATTTCACGCCAAATTCGACGGTGGAACGGATCACGCGGCGCAGATTTTCCGTTCCCGCCTTGTGCCCCGCGAGGCGCGGCAAGCCGCGTTGAATCGCCCAGCGCCCGTTGCCGTCCATGATGATGGCCACATGACGTGGAACTCTTGCAAGTGGAAGATCGGGAGATTTTTCAGCCATAGATGATCAACTCTTTCAGCGCGCCCGGCGCGGCTAGACTTCCATGATTTCCTTTTCTTTGACCTGGCCGTGTCTGGCAATATCCTCGATAAATTTATCGGTGATTTTTTGCAGTTCCTCCTCGCCCTGGATGCGGTCATCCTCGGTGATCAATTTTTCCTTTTCGTAATCGCGGATGTCATTGTGCAGGTCGCGCCGAATATTGCGGACGGCAACGCGTGCCTCCTCGAGGCGGTGATGCATCTGTTTGACCAATGCGCGGCGGCGTTCTTCGTCGAGCGGGGGCAGGTTGAGGTGAATGACCTTCCCGTCGGAGTTGGGATTCAAACCCAGGTTCGAGGTGCGAATCGCCTTTTCGATGTTTTTGATGGAAGCCACGTCAAACGGTTTGATCAGGATGGAACGGGGTTCGGGGACGCTGATGGAAGCAAGCTGCAACAAATGGGTGGGGGTTCCGTAATATTCCACGGGAAGCTTCTCCACCAGGGCAGGGCTTGCGCGTCCTGTGCGAATGGCTGCAAGGTCGTCTGTCAGGGATTGGATTGCGCCGTGCATTCTGGTCTCGGCATCTTTCATCAAATCTTTGATTTCATCGGTGCTCACGTTCTTCCTCCTGGAAATTAGTTACACCTCAAGGATACCTTAAAACAAGAATTTATGCTATGGAACCACAAAAGGGCGCATTACAAAGCCTCCCTTGCATTCAACCATTCCCAAACCAGGTCAACGGCATGGGGGACCAGCGCCAATGTTTCTTCGGAAAGGTCGCGCGAGAAACGGAAGTGGCAACCCAGCGCCGAGACCAGGGCCGCATCAGGCGTCCTGCCATAAAGTGTTTTACAAATGGACAGGAGCGATTGCGGCGTGAGATGATGCGTGAGCGGGGAGCGCTGGAAATCGCTTTCCACCTCGATCAGGCGCACCGCTTCGGGAATATTGCCGGTGTGGGCATCGAAAAAGCAGACGTAGTCGTAGGCAGAAATATCCTCTGCCATTTCGGGGGTGAGTTGAAGTTGAAAGACAAAATCGAAACTGTCGGATGAGATGAATTCTTCTTCATAGGATGCGGGTGCATCCAGTCTTAGTCGCCTTGCGATGGCGCACAGGATATGCCAGGCAACGCCGTCATCCTCCCGGTCTGGGTTTCCGTAGCCAAGAAATAGTACACGCTTCAATGGCGCCTCCAAATGATAAAAAAACTCCATCGGGGCTTGAGTCCCCGATGGAGCGGGTGGTTTGTTCGAGAAATTAGTCGCGCTTTAAGGTCTGGCGCAGGGAGCCATCGGGGTTGATCACATCCACCTGGATGGGCATCTGTCCGACGGCATGGGTGGAGCAGGACAGGCAGGGGTCGTAGGCGCGGATGGCGGCTTCGACGCGATTCAACATGCCTTCGTGAATCTGGGGGCCCTTGACGTAGGTCTTCGCCACGCTGTCAACGGCGTTGCTCATCGCCCAGTTGTTGTGACCGGTGGAAACGATCAGGTTGACCTTGGTCAACATGCCGTTCTCATCGGCGGTGTAGTCGTGGATCAACGTACCTCGCGGGGCTTCGATCACGCCCACGCCGCGTCCCTTGAAGTCTTTGCGGGTGTTGAGAATATCGGTGCTGAGGATATCGGGATCGTCGCACAGAACCTTGACGCGTTCCGCCGCAAACAGGGCTTCGATCAGGCGGGCATAGTGATAGTACAGGGTATTCTCCACCGGTTTGCCGTTGTTCAGGCTCTTGAAGACTTTGAGTTCTCCGTTTGCCAGCGGGGTGTCGATCTTGTCGGCGATGTTCAAACGTCCAAGCGGACCAACGCGATAAACGCCGGCTGGGTATCCCATCTTCTTGTAGAAGGGGAACTTGAGGTATGACCAGGGTTCGACGTGTTCCTGCACGTAGTCAAGGTAATTGGCAATCGGGAAGCGTTCCAAATCCTTGCCTTCGCGGCTGATCAGGCGGACGTTGCCGTCGTACAATTCCAGACCGTTTTCAGGGGTGACCAATCCGAAGTAGCCAGTGGGGAACACGGCAAACTTATTGATGTCTTCCATGTTCTTTTCGGCCCAATCCTTCATGATGGTCAAGCCGACTTGAATGGTGACAATTGCCTCATCCACACCCTTGAGGATGGTGTCGCGCTCTTCGCGGGTGAGGGCTTTGTTCACGCCACCGGGGACTGCAAAGACGGGGTGAATCTTGCGCCCGCCGAGGGTGCGGATGACTTCCTGTCCGAATTTGCGGAGCATGACCGCTTTCACGGTCAACTCGGGGTTGGCGGCGACCAGACCGACGACGTTGCGAGTCTCGGGGGAGGAGTCGAAGCCGAGCAGAAGGTCGGGACCAGCAAGCTCGAAGAAGTGCATCCCATGGCTTTGAACGATCTGTCCCATGTGCATCAGTTCGCGCAACAAACTAGCAGGGCGCGGCGGGGTCTGCCCGGTCAGGGCATCGCCGGCCTTGGCGGCAGCCAGGTGATGACTCACCGGGCAGATACCGCAGATGCGCGGGGTGATCTGGGGCATTTCAAAATAAAGGCGTCCTTCGCAGAATTTTTCAAAACCACGAAATTCGTTGACGTGCATGTAGGCATGGTCAACCGTGCTGTCGTCCTTCATGTGGATGGTCACTTTGGCGTGACCTTCGATACGGGTAACGGGTTCGATTGTAATTTTTTGTGCGCTCATGGTGACCTCTAATGCCAGTGTAATAAGTCGTCTTTCAATTCAGGCTTGCGTCCCTGTGCAAGTTCGGCAAGGACATGGAAGATGACATCTGCGTCGGGCGGGCAGCCGGGGACGTTGTAATCCACCGGGACGACTTCCTGGACGGCGCGTGTTTTGGTCATGGTGGCCAGTTCGGGGTCGTTGGGGATTTTGCTGCCCGGTTCGTTGCTGTCGGCGTCTTCATAGGCTTGTTTGAGCGCCGCTTCCACGCCGCAGAAATTCCGCATGGCGGGCACACCGCCGAACACGGCGCAATCGCCAAGCGCCACTAAAATTTTGGCGCGTTTGCGCATCTTGTGGGCGACTTCTTCATTGGCAGTGTTGTTGATACCGCCTTCGAGCACGCCCACGTCCACGCCGCTTTCGTCGGGTTCTTTCAAGTCGGTAATGGGGGTGGCACGCAGGTCCACCAGTTCGAGAACCTTCAAAATGCGCTCATCCATGTCCAGCAGAGACATGTGACAGCCAGCGCAGCCGCAGATCCAATCAGAAGCAACTTTAGGTTTATTCATCGGATACTCTCTTTCACCAATATTAGTTCAACGCCACGCTTGATTTGCGTCCTTCGACAGCCTTTTGCCAATCGGCGTCCACCTTCATGTTCATGCGCATGGCAACTTCACCGAAGATCGCCGCATGGTCGCGCACGCCTTCCGGAGGCGTTACAACACGTTGAGCCTTCTGTGTGCGCCCGTCGAGGTTGATGTAATGGCCTTCCTGCTCTGACCAGATGGTGACAGGAAGGACAACATCTGCCTTCTCAGTGAGGCTGGATTCGTAGGAAGCCTGTACTACCAGATAAGGAGCCTTGGAAACCCTCTCGACCAGGGATTTGGATGCATAGTCATCGCCGATGGCAACGAAAGCGGCTTTTTCTCCATTCAGTTTGAAGGCTGAATCCAACCCCAGCAGGCTTGCCGTCAGGCTGTTGGCTTCTCCCTTGACTGAGATCAAGCCAAGGCGTTCGCCATCCACCGCGCCGACCAGGACCGCCAGGCGGTGCAACTCTTCTATAATGGTCTCATCCCGCTGGGCAGTGATGCCCTTGCCAAATACGATGACCGGTGAAATGGAGCGCGCCAGCATTTGCGCGGCCTGGGTGAGTTGTTCGCGTGAAACGCCCGAAGCCTCAACTGCCTGCTCGATGAATTTATCTGCGTTGGCAAGTTTCAACGGTGAACGTCCCAGGCCTTCCTTGGTGATGATTGCTTCCATGCCTCTGATGAGAGCCAGGTCGGAGCCGGGTTTGTTATTCAGCACGGTGTTGGCCAGGTAATCGAGTTCGCCGGTTTCAGGACCAATATTGATAAGGTGAGCGCCCTTGGGCAGGTTGCGCTTCACCAGGAAGCCGGCAACCATGTGGCTTTGATGGATGTTCGCACCGATGCACAAAATGGTATCGGCATTTCGCAGGAAATCGAGTTTGCCTTCGAAAGCGCCGTTCTTCTCTGCAAAATTGGTGACGACAGCCGTCGGCACGCCTTCTTCCGTACTTGTGACCATGTTGCTCTTGAATTTATCCGCAAACAATTCCTTGAACATGGTCAGGGCTTCGGCGGGCAGGCGGGTGGAGGCAATCGCGGCGACGCCGTCCTTCTTCTTGCCAGCTAGCGGCTTGAATTTGTCGGCCAGAGCTTCGAGGGCTTCATCCCAGGAAACGGGTTCAAGTTTTCCGTTTTTGCGCATCTGCGGGGCAGTAACGCGCTTGCGAGATTCGGTCATGGGGTGATAGCGCCCATGCTCGCAAAGCACACCGTGGTTGACAGCGCCCTGCCAATCGCCTTCGATGCGGACAACGCGATTGTTGCGCACCTTGAGCGTGGTCGAGCATCCCACCGAGCAGCCGACACAAACGGATTGGATTTCTTCGAGTTTTTCTTCCTGTCCCTGATAGGCGCTGGTGCGGTCGATCAATGCGCCGGTGGGACAAACTTGCACACAGGACCCGCACTTGATGCAACTGCTTTCCCCCAGGGGTACGTCTATATCGGCGACGATGACGCTGGCCGCGCCGCGTTCGGCAACCGAAAGGGTGAAGTTGCCAGTCATGTCGCCACAGGCGCGCACGCAACGGCGGCACAGGATGCAACGGTTATTATCCAGAACAAAATATGGGTGCGAGGTATCCACAACGAACTTGTTCCACCCCGGCTGGATGGGCCAGTGGGTCATGTCCTCATGGTAGGCGGCATTTTGAAGTTCGCAGTCACCGCCGCTCACCTGACAGAACGGGCAAAAGTGATTCCGCTCGCTGAAAAGCATGGAGAGGATGAATTTTCGCGACTTCTTGACCGCCTCAGTATTCGTGCGAACCACCATCCCATTGCTGGCCGGCAACGTGCATGACGCCACCGGAACACGCCACTTTTCCACTTCTACAACACAAAGACGGCATCCGCCAAAAGGCGTCAATTCCTTGTGATCGCACAAGGTTGGAATGAAAATTCCAGCCATCTGTGCAGCGCGCAAAACCGTCGTCCCCTCGGGGACTTCCATCTGTTTTCCATCAATCGTTAGTTGCACCATAGTTTCCTCGTATTATCTGCCTGGCACTCTTTAATTATTTTATTGCAGAAAGCCATAAGATGTTGGGTTTACAGCAAAGTAATTATACAAAAGGTGAAGTCAAACTAACGTCACGATTAATTTGTGACATTTGTAACAAAGTAATATTACGATATTGGTTGAGAAACAAAAGCGCTCAAGAGCAAACGCATAAGATGGTTCCTTTCAATCAATGGAATTGACTCTGCGCTGTAACAAGTCTGCTGTAAATAATCGCTTAGAGACTGTTTCATAATTCATTCTAAACCAGAGATGAACACAGATTTTTTGAAAAAGCCAGCCTCAAAAAAGAACTTAAATCCCTTTCATCTGGGTTTACACCGCACTGGCGTACGGCGCCAGTGTCTGTGGTGAATTGAACTTAAGAAACGCTCTCTTAGTCGCTCTTACGGATGTAGACAAACCAGTAGACCATGCCAACCAGCAAGGCGCCGCCGATAATATTGCCAATGGTTACGGGGAGCAGGTTGACAAGGAAGAAGTTGTTCCAGGTCAATTTTGGAAAATCTGCTGCGGTCTTTCCAATCTTCTCGAAGAAAGACGCATCGCCGAAGTATTTGATAAACAATCCAATCGGGATGAAGTACATGTTGGCAATGCTATGTTCGAAACCCGCAGCAACGAAGCAGGAGATGGGCGGGATGATTGCAATGATTTTGTCGACAGTAGTGCGGGCGCTGTAGCACATCCACACCGCCATACATACCAGCGCGTTACACATGATGCCCAGAGCCACCGCCTGGATGAAGGTAAATTCCACCTTGGAATTGGCAATGTTTAGGGCTGCCAAACCGACGGAACCGCTCCCAAAAGCATACTGCTTGCCCAAAAAGACGATGTAGGCTGTCAGAATCGAGCCGACAAAGTTTCCCAGGTAAACGATACCCCAGTTGCGCAACACTTGTCCGAGGGTTACTTTCTTGCTGGCAAACGCCATCGCAAGCAGGGTGTTGCCGGTGAACAATTCCGCTCCACCAATAACAACCAGGATGAGTCCCACTGTAAAGGCAAGCCCAACGAGCAGGCGGGTAATACCATAAGGCAAAGCGGCCGAAAAAGCAACCGTACCGGCAACGTCTTTGACCGACATGCTACCGGCGGCAACTGTGGTGGCAAAGATGGCTCCAATGCCTATGAACGCGCCAGCCAGCACCGCCAACGCAAACATGTTCGGAATTTTCAAATTGGCTTTTTTCACCCCCAAGTCTTCCGCCTTCGCAGCCATGGCGGGCGGCAACAGGGAATCCAACGAAATTGGTTCAGACATGAAAACACTCCTTATTAATGTTGTTATACCCGTCACGGTCACAAATTGCACCTTTTTACCCTAACGGGAGGCGCAACGGGAAATTCCTTTTTGGGGTTCCAGCAAAACGATGTCCCCGGCTGTGGTACTACAACGGGCTTGCCCATCACTGAGCAAACCCGTTGTTCTGTTTTCCTGGGAGCCTCAATTCGTTTTCCATTGATGCAATCTATTTAATGCTGATTGAAGTAAATTCACGGTATGACAATTATACAAAGAGCACAGTGAAATTAACGTCACAATTTATTGTGATGTTTGTCACAATCTAAAATGCATGAAGTAAACAACCATTGATAAAACGGAGAACGCATTTCAACGCAATGGTTATTTTCTTTTCCCCACTGGGATGACAAAAAGATGGGCGCCCATGAGAATAAAACTGATACAATTACCCGGCCCATGCTGATTTTAATCTCCTGTCTTCTTCTTTTTGCTACCGCACTGACGTTGATGATCCTGCAAGTGACCCAGCCGAATGCGCGCTATCCCTGGCTGGTGGGAGTGGGTGGCGCGATGCTGGCGCTTGTCAGCGTCCTTCTCTGGCTGGTCCAGATACCCTTCGATTTGGCCCTGCCCGCATGGCAGCCGCAAAGCGTATTCATAACCCCGCTGCTTTTCCGGGCGAACACCACCGCCCTGCCACTTGCCTTAAGTATTACCGCGCTCACACTCACCATCCTGCTGACCGCCATCACACGTTCCCAAATCACCAACTCATTTACCTGGGCTGGGACTTTTGCCATTGGCGGAATCGGCCTGCTGGCTGTGACCTCCGGCAACCCACTAACCCTGCTGCTAGTCTGGAGCGCGTTGGATTTGGCCGAACTCGTCATGCAATTGCGCTCGGTACAAGGCGAAGCGAACAACGAGAAAGTCGTTGTTTCCTTTTCCACGCGGGCGCTTGGCAGCGGGTTGTTGTTGTGGGCAAACATCACCAGCCTGGCCGGGGGAAACACTTTTGAGTTTGAATCCATGTCGGGTTCGGGATTGTACCTTGAG
>CAILWD010000343.1 GCA_903837815.1 uncultured Chloroflexota bacterium
ACAAGTTGTGGATTTTCGCTTCGTTCTACGCGGTGGGACTTGCCGCCTCGAGCAAATATACGGGCGGGAGCATGTTGCTGCTGCCGCTCTTCGTGCTGTTCGTGCTGAATTGGGCGGAGCAACGGGCAAACTGGCGGAACTCATTGGGGATGCTGGCGCTGGGCGGCGCGCTCAGTTTCGGCGGCTACATCACCGGCACGCCGCGAGCGATTGACTTTTTCAACTACATGGGCAATGTCATTCCCGCCATGCAGCGCTTTGCCTTGTACGGGAAAAATTCAGGCGTGCCGATTGGGTTGTACGGTCAGTGGGCTATGTTTAAAACCACAGTCGGACCCTTCGCCTATTATCTTTTCCTGCTGGGATTCCTTTGGTTCGCGGCCAAGTTGATTCTGCGACGGATGGGGAAAATCCAGACGGATGAAAAACAATTGCAAGGGATTCTCATCCTGCTGGCAGCGGTGGTCATCTTTGACCTGCCTTTCCTGATTTCGGTTAACTATGTGATGCGCTTCTTCATCCCCTTCGTGCCGTTCCTGTCTATTCTCAGTGCATTGTGCGTGGAAGAAATCATCTCGTGGGCAAAGCCCAAATGGAAACTCGCTCCCGCTGTCTTTACACTGGGGCTGGGGGGCGGCATTTTCTATTCCATGCTGCAACTGGTGAGCATTGCCCTGCTGTTCATGAACGATGCGCGCATCCCCGCCAGCGCGTACATCGCCGATTTTCGCGGATACAAGAAGACCATCGAGTACACCCTGTATCCGCCACGGGTGGACAAAAAACAGTTCTATGGCGCGGCGCGGAATTACCCTGTTTACTTCGTAAAGTATCCCGGCGAAGAAGCGCCTGTGGGGGGGAAAGTCAAATACAACCGGGGCGAAGCGGGATTACTCGAACGTAATGTGGATTACCTGGTGATCGATTCGTTCACGTATGACAGGTTGTACACTGATTCCATCTGCGTCACCAATCCTGTGGAGTGTGATTTCTTCAAGCGTCTGCTTGCAGGCGAAGTGACCACCTTCCGCTTGATGAAAGAATTCCATTACTCCCTGCCCTCATGGCTGCCCCCCGTCTCTGTGCTGACGGTGAATCCCGATATCAAAATCTACGAGCGGGTTCGGTAAAACAGGCTTCGGAAGTGTTCTTCTGAAAAATGGGGCGCGCAAATGCGGACTCTCTGCGCGACTTTCTCTTTCAGACTCATCGTTTTACGGCGAATACGCTCCCTCGCCTCGCTCCGAAACTTGCGCCGCGCGTTCGAGAGAGCGACATAAATTGGATTTTGATAAAGCCAAGCAGTGTGGGTGAGAGTTCCTTGACAAAATTCAGTCGCTGAATTATGATTAGGGTTAATAAAGTCTATTGGATTAGTAGGAGTTACAGACAAAGTGAGACTTTCCAAACGCGGTGAGTACGGTCTTCGGGCAATGATTGCGCTGGCGGAACCCGCCCTCGAAGGAGACGCCCCACAGATGAAGCAGATCAAGGAGATTTCCCTACACGAGAATATCTCGGTCAAGTTCCTCGAGCAGATTCTACTTACGCTCAAGAACGCGGGACTGCTTCATAGCAAGATGGGCGTTGGCGGCGGGTATTACCTGGCTAGGTCAGCCAGTGAAATCACCCTCGGACAAATCTTCCGCGTGCTGGATGGACCTGTGGCTCCGATCAAGTGTGTCAGCCAGATGGCGTATGAGCCGTGTGGCTGTCCCGATGAAGAGACTTGCGGCTTGCGGCTGGTGATGGGCGATGTGCGAAACGCCATCGTGGATATTCTTGACCAGACGACTCTGGCGGATGTGAACAAACGCCAGAATACAGTCCGCAAGAAGTTGGGCATCAAATAAGCGGGTGAGACCTGACAGGTTTTGTCAGGCGCTTATTCGAAAACCTCTCAGGTCTTGATTTTTTATTTACACAAAAAGTATACTGACGCCATAGACTTTATATAGAATAAAACAAATAGGAGATAGATTATGAGAAAACATATTTCAACCTTGGTTGCCATTGTAATACTGACATCCCTGATGTTGACCGCCTGCGGCTCCTCTGCCCCGGCTCCAGCCGAAGGCGAATTGAAAGGGACAATCAGCGTCTCGGGCGCGTTTGCCCTCTACCCGATGATGACCGTTTGGGCTGAGGAATATACCAAACTTCACCCGGATGTTCAGTTTGACGTGCAGGGCGGCGGCGCAGGCAAAGGCATGACCGACACCATCGCCGGCGCGGTGGACATCGGCATGATCTCGCGCAGCATCAAGCCCGAAGAGGAATCCCAGGGCATCTTCTGGGTATCCGTCACAAAGGACGCCGTCTTCCCAGTTGTCAGCGCGGAAAATCCCGTTCTCGACGACCTCCTCGCCAAAGGCATCAGCCCGGAAGTTTTCAACAAGATTTTCGTCACCAGCGAAATCAAGACCTGGGGCGAAGTAGTCGGCAAGCCCGAAATCACGGACGAAATCCACGTCTATACCCGCTCCGATGCGTGTGGCGCGGGAGAAATGTGGGCTAAATTCTCTGGTGGCAAGGTGCAGGATGATATTAACGGCATTGGAGTCAACGGGGAACCCGCCCTCGTGGATACGGTCATCAAAGACCCGCTTGGAATTGGGTACAGCAACCTGAACAGTGTCTTCGACCTGGGCAGCGGCGGACTTGTCCCCGGTACGATTGTTCCGCCGGTGGATATCAATGCAGACGGAAAAACGGATGCCGATGAATATTACCAAACCAAAGATCAAGCAGTGAGCGCGGTCTCAGCGGAAAAATATCCCTCGCCTCCCGCCCGCTTCGAGAACCTCGCCACCAAAGGAAAACCCACCGGCTTGACCCTTGCCTTCATCGAATGGATTTTGACAGACGGACAGCAGTATCTTGATCAGGCAGGCTACGTCCCGTTGACCACCGAACAGCAAGCCGAGTCACTCGCAAAACTCAAATGAGCGAAGTCAATTCGACGTTCACCACGCAGAAAGATATGAAAGCAGGAGGTCGGGTCACCCGGCCTTCTGCCGTTCTCCGCGCCCGGCAGGATCGCGCCGCGCAGCGTATTTTTTTCGCCATCACCATTTTGCCGATCCTGCTCATCCTGATCGTTACTATCGCGCTTTTCGCGCGCGCCCTGCCCATTTTGGAAGCGCACAGCCTGTCGAGTCTTATCTTCGGCGAAGTCTGGAAACCCAACAACGGTCAGTTTGGATTTTTGCCCTTTATCATGGGAACGGTCTGGGTCACGGTGGTTGGGGTGCTCCTGTCTGTGCCAGCCTGCCTGCTGGCTTCGGTCTATCTTGCCGAATACGCCCATGCCCGCGTCCGCGCCGTGACCAAGCCCATTCTGGATGTGCTTGCCGCCATTCCGCCTGTCGTTTACGGCGTTTGGGGATTGCTCGCCATCGTCCCCTTTGTGGATGAAGTCCTCGCGCCGTTCTTTGACCGCTGGCTTGGCTTCATCCCCATCTTTGCTGTCACCCAGCCGACAGGTTTTGGAATCCTTTCGGGCGGGATCGTGCTGGCGGTGATGGTTGCCCCGCTCATCATCTCGGTCACGTTCGAGGTCTTTGCCACGGTACCCAACGATTTGCGTCATGCCTCGCTTGCCGTCGGCGCGACCCAATGGCAGACCATCCGCAACATCGTCCTGCCGCAGGTGACGCCGGGAATTATCGCCGCTGTGGTGTTGGCGGCATCGCGCGCGTTTGGCGAGACCATCGCCGTGTTGATGGTGGTGGGCAACGTCCCGAACATGCCAACTTCCATTTTCGACTCGGCGTATCCGCTGCCCGCGTTGATCGCGAATAATTACGGCGAGATGATGTCCATCCCGTTGTATGACGCGGCGCTGTTGGGAGCGGCTCTCGTTTTACTGGTGGTCATCCTGATCTTCAACATCCTTTCCACGCTGGTTCTCCAGAGATTCCTGAGGCGAAAATGGGCATAAAGAAAATGAAGAAGAATCAATTCGAGCGCAGGCACTTGATGGAATTATTCATGAAGACCATCATGCGTATTGCCCTGCTGGTCGTGGCGGGCGCGCTGGGTTTGATTTTATGGACGATCATTACCCGTGGACTCCCGTCTTTGACCTGGGACATGGTCTCGCAAGTCCCCAAGGGCGGGTATTACATGGGTAAGGAAGGCGGCATCCTCAACGCCATCATCGGCTCGGCGTATCTCGCCAGCGGCGGGACACTGCTCGCCATGCTTTTGAGCGTGCCAATTGCTTTGTATCTCAAAGCCTACCTCGGCGACTCGAAATGGGGCGAGTACGTCCGCCTTTCGCTGGATGTGTTGTGGGGCATTCCCTCGATTGTGTACGGCGCGTTCGGCTTCGCGTTGATGCTCCTGCTTGGGATGCGCGCCTCGCTGTTGGCGGGGATCATCGTGCTGGCGCTGGTCGAACTCCCCATCATGACCCGCGCCATGGACGAAGTCATCCGCCGTATGCCCGCAGACCTGGAACATGCCGCGCTGGCGTTGGGTTCGACCAAGTTCGAGGTGGCGTTGCACGTGGTCACCCGTCAGATGCTGCCCGGCATCACCACCGCTATTTTGCTTGCCTTCGGG
Organism: uncultured Chloroflexota bacterium; assembly: GCA_903837815.1. GTDB lineage: Bacteria > Chloroflexota > Anaerolineae > Anaerolineales > Villigracilaceae > Villigracilis. The sequence continues at coordinate 4,570 of CAILWD010000343.1, forward strand.
CGCGGAATCGGTGACGCGGCGTCCGTGTTGTTCACCGCAGGTTACACCGACCGAATCACCACTTCGCTGATGCGCCCGACGGCTTCTCTGCCGCTTGCGGTTTTCTTCCAACTCGGCTCGCCCTACCCCGAAGTCCGCGAACGCGGGTACGCCGCCGCATTGATTTTGACCATCATCGTTTTATTGGTGAGTTTCGGTTCGCGCTGGCTATCGGCGCGACTGGGAAGGTACACGATCAAATAAGACATGTAGGGGCGAAGCGGCGCTTCGCCCCTACGAAGGATGTAATTATGGATACCCACATTCAAGTCAAGAACCTCAACGCCTATTACGGCAAACAACAGGCATTGAAAAATATCAACATCGAGATTCCCAGAAAGCAGGTCACGGTCATCATGGGACCTTCGGGCTGCGGCAAGACCACTTTATTGAAAACCCTCAACCGCTTTTTCGAATTAAACGAAAACGCCAAACTAACGGGCGAAGTCCTTGTGGATGGCGAAAATATCTACGACAAGGAAGTGGACGTGACCGAAGTCCGCAAGTGCGTGGGGCTGCTGGCACAGCGCCCCTCGCCATTGCCCATGTCGATCTATGACAACATCGTCTACGGGATGCACATCCACAAGATGAAGAAGGATCGCAAAGACTACAAAGCCGCCGTGCGGCATTATCTGGAAATCGCCGGCTTGTGGGAGGAGGTGCAGAAGCGGCTGCATGACCCTGCCACCAGCCTTTCGATTGGTCAACAGCAGCGGCTGTGTCTCGCCCGTGGACTGGCTGTCGAACCTGAGATCATCCTCGGCGACGAACCCACCTCTGCGCTGGACCCGATCTCATCGCAGAACATCGAGAGCCGCCTGCTCGAATTGAAACAGCAGTACACGACGGTCATCGTTACGCACACCTTGCGTCAGGCAAAACGACTCGCGGATTACGTGATTTACATGTATTTGGGAGAAGTCATCGAAGCAGGAACCGCCAGGGAAGTATTCGGCAATCCCCAACACGAACGCACGAAGCAATATCTCGAAGGCTTGTTCTAGTCGCTATGTATCGTTTCGAAGATTTTGAGTGGAGCATTTGACAATTGTTAGCGGTCTTCAAGACGGTTTCAACTTAAATGAAATACACCCAATGCCATAGTTGTGAACGATGTGTCTGCCTTGAAAGAAGAGCTTCCGAAGCCCTCGCGGGTCTTGGGAGGTTTCATTTGCCAATTCCCCAATTGTCCATCACCCCATGAATTTTATTCCCTCTGATACTCCAAAAATACCCTGGCCACATTGGGGTCAAACTGCGCGCCAGACAGGGATTCGATGTAGGCAAGCGCCTCTGCCTTCGACCATGCGTTGCGGTAGGGACGGTCGGAAGTGATCGCGTCGTACACGTCCACCACAGCAAAGATACGCGCCGCAAGGGGGATTTCTTCGCCCTTCAACCCGCGCGGGTAGCCCGTGCCATCCCATTTTTCATGGTGACAGTATGGGATGTCGAGGGCGGCGTCTTTCAGGTAGTGGATGGGTGCGAGCAGGTCATGGGCGAAGATTGGGTGTTTTTTCATGATCTCCCATTCCGGCCCGGTAAGCTGTTTGGGCTTGA
>CAILWD010000344.1 GCA_903837815.1 uncultured Chloroflexota bacterium
AACAAACTCCCCACAATCTCAGAGGGCGGCGCGTACACTGAACTCGCGCTCGAAGATAGCAAGGAAACAGGGGCGTGGACTAAATCGGGCGGTTACATCGGTCTCACGCTCGAAATGTTCCTCAAAGACGAGACAGGCAAACTCAAAGCCTACCCGAAGGTCATTGCCTTCGCTGGTATCCGCAAACTGTCATCCCTCATCGCGGCAATCTTCACCACCGCCAGCGGCGCAGGTCCAACAATGGCAGACACCAAAGCCCTATTCCACGTTGACCATGCCAATCTCGGAACTACAGCGCTTTCAGCGGCAGAATGGGAAGTTGCCAGCGCGGCAATCTATAACCAATCCCTGCTCGTCGATGGAAGCGATGACGGCGGCAAACAGGCGGTAGACCCCAAATACCTGCTCGTGCCTCGCGCCTTGCGTCTCACCGCCCGTCAGATTCTTTACCCGACCCTTGAACGCGCCAGCAACATCTACTCCCAAAACCTGCAAATGGGCGACCCAGGCGATGTGATCACCGTCCCCGAATGGACAGACGCCAACAACTGGGCGGCAGTCGTTGACCCGCGCATCATCCCTGGCATTGTCGTACATGAGATTTTCGGGCTTAAGCCGCAGGTCTACACGATGGACGGCGAGACCGCCTACACCATGTTCATGAACGACGAAATGCGTATCAAATCGCGCCACCTCGTCAGTGTGTTCGTGGAAAACCATCGTCCGCTATATAAAGAAAACGTGGCGTAACCATGATCCAATCCGCGCCCGCTCTTGTGTTTGAACTCGCCCGAAAAGTAAACGGAACGCCGCTTTCATGGCGCGTTACAGAAAAAACGGTTGTCATCGTCATGCAAGACGGGCGCAAACTCACCTTTGATAAGGTCGGCTCCGACGCGGACGATACGCTCCCGCCTTCGTCCGCTGTTTCTGAAACCGCGCACGGCGCGGAAATCCAACCCAGGAAAAGGAAAAACAAATCATGAAGTTTCTCTATGTCCTCACCTCCCGCAAGTTTTGGGCGGCAATTCTCGCCGTTGTTGCCGTTTTCGGTATCATCCCCGAAGGCGAAGAAGCCCCGCTTGTCGAAGCCATCTTAACCGTTGTAACCGCCGCCAGTTACATCATCGGCACGGCTATCGAAGATTCACGCGCCAGCCTCCCGCGTTGATTCTCCTTTCTCCAGCGGACGGCGATTCGTGAGTCGCCGTCCGCCCCTCAAAGGTCAACATGAGCAATACCCTTACCCAACTCATCACCCGCGTTCAAGTCCAGTTACGCGATGACGGCACGCGCTTTGACAGCAACCTTGTTACTTCCGCCGTCCGTTCCGCATTGACAAAGGTAAATCTTCGCATTCCCATCTATCGCAGAGTCGAGATTACAGCGGTTTCCGACCAGTTGACCTATTCCCTCACCGACGCCGCCAGCGATGCTACGTTCTGTCTCGACGTACTTCTCAAAGACTCAGACGGCGAATATCATACCCCGCTCGATTTCACCGCCTACAACGAGGAAAACGAGATTTATTTCAGGCTTGCCGCTCCCCAAGATGCAAGTCAAAAAATAATCGTCCTATATTCAGCCCTGCACACCGTAAACGGACTTGATTCCGCGACCACCTCCACCCTCTCCGACGCGCTCGACCAGGTTTTAGTAGACGGCGCAACCGCCGAATCGCTTGCCATCCGTGCGGCAGGCATCACCGAAGATAACTTGCTGGACAAAAACGCGCCCAACAATTACCGAAACGCAATGATTAGTTTCCTTCGCGCCTTCGAGTTGGGATTATCCGCCAGCCAGACGCCGCGCGCTTCCCTATCCCTTCCTCGCTTTGGCGCGTGGAATGACGAATGGCATAACTTTTACCAATGAGAACCGATGTTCCCGAAATCCTTGTAAACGCCATGCGCGAAGGGCGCGGGATTCCTTTCGTGCAAGTTCACTATGCGCGTCCCAAAGACACCCTGGGGACAGAGGACGGCGACCAAATCGGCACAGAAACAGGCGACTTACTGCAAGCGCAGGATAATTTCACAACCCTGCTTGCCACCGAGGACGGCGATACCATCGGCGGAGAGGACGGGTTGGAGTTGGCAGTTTTCTATGTCGGCGCGACCAAAGAGCAAACCGCCCTACGCTATCATATGTCACGGCTCAAATGCTCTGTGACTGCCATCGTCGTGGAGGGCGAAGAACCCACCGAATACGCCGCCATGTTCTACCTCAAACGCGGCTTGATTCTCGCGAGTGTCGAATACACCATAGACTCACCCGTCTTTTATCTCGACACCTACACCGCAGACGCCAATCGCAACGAAATCACCTATTCGGGGCAAATCCTGCCAGACCTGCCGCTCAGTGTAAATTCAAGCGGAAAAACAGCCGCCCAGGTCATCGAGGAAGCCCTGGCGCAAAATAACATCCCTGTCTATTTCAACACAGACGGCGATGTCTGGTATTCCTGGCTATGGGACATTGCCGCCTCGTTTTCGGCGACCAACTCCGCCTCCCTGCTATCCACCATCCGCAAGAAATACATGGCGCTGCTTCTCCCCCGTCAAAACGGCATGACCTTCGGGCATCCCGAATCTTTTGTCACCGACACCTGGGAAGATTACCCAATCACCATGAACGTACAGGAAGCCCAGCCCATCACCCAACCGTTCAAATTATGGTGGACAGATGAATCGGGCGTCCTGCATTCCTACGGTGATTCCTCTCTGCCTTCTCATTTGATGGAATACGTCCCTTCCACTGTCCCTGAAAGCGAAATTGCACAACTGCAAAACGTCCATGTCGGCGGCGACATCTATACCCAACGCCCTGATTTTCGTATCGAGCACGGAGACCGCATCACGCAATCCGATTCCCGCTACAAAGGGATTTACTGTCTCGAATGGATCGAGGATTACGAGCCAAACGCGCCGCTTCCGTGGAAACAGACGCTTAAGCCAATAAACTACAATGCCAATGTCACCTATCGCCCATTCCTTGCGGCGGGCGATGTTGTCAATCCCCCCGCGTAAGAAAGGATTTATAAAATGGCAATCAAGGAAATCAACGACCTCACCGAGACGACAACGCTTGCCGATACCAGCGTTCTAGCCGTCCAAATCCCAAGCGGTTCCGACTTCGTAACCCGTAAAGTCAAATGGTCTATTCTCAAATCCCTGCTTACTTTCCCTTGGGGCAGTATCAGCGGCACGCTTGCAGACCAGACAGATTTACAGTCGGCGCTGAATGCAAAAGCCGCATCGTCTCACACCCACACCGAAAGCGACTTGTCTTTATCGGATGTCACCACCAAAAACGCCAGCACTTCCATGCACGGCTTTACGCCCAAACTGCCAAACGATTCCGCAAAGTATCTCGACGGAACGGGAGCATGGAGCACACCAGCGGGCGGAGGCGGAGGCGGCGATTACCTTTCGACTCTGGTCAACTCCGAAGTCTCAATTACAGGTGCGACAACTGCGAACTGGGGTAGACAGCATGTGGTCACTGGCTCAACCGACTATACAATCACATTGCAGGCATGTAGCGGGAACACTGGAAAGTTCATGTCGTTTCGCATTCTAAACACTGGGGTGACGACGCTGGACGGCAATTCAAGCGAAACGATTGACGGGGTAACAACGATGGCTTGTTATCAGGGTCAAAATATCACTTTATATTGCGACGGAACGAATGCACATGTGATAAACCTAAAAGCTGGAAACCTGCAACAGTGGTTTACACCGCTTCAATTCGCTTCAAATTTCACGAAGAAATATACAGTACGCACATCGCAACCATATAATTTTGCAATGGAGCAAAGCTCTGGCGCGGCAGATGGCGATTGGATTAGCGTCATGTTTTTTGCAAATAAAGGCACATACACAGTAAGCATTTTGGGCTTTACGGCGGGGAGTTGTGCAAAACAGGACTGGTCGTTGAATGGCGTCAATCAGACAACAGGACAGGATTGGTATAGTTCTTCTACCGTATATAATGTGGTGAAAACATTTACAATGACCGTCCCTTATACTGGCGTTCATACGCTGAAATCCACAATCAACGGCAGAAACGCTTCTGCGTCAGGCTGGGATTTTGAGATAACGGCAATCGCATTCTAGGAGTAGTTACCATGTTTGAAGATATAAAATCAATTGCGCCAAGTGTTGTTTATCTGAGTGGGAACGGGGAGAACGTCACCCCGCCCGTCAATGCCGACACTGCAAATATGGTCTTTGTAGAGGCGGGCGGGTACACCGTTGGATTTACCAGTCTGACCGATGAAGAACGCGAGGCGGTGGAAAGCCTTTTGAATGTTCCGACGCTGGAAGAACGGTTACAGGCGGCGGAGTTGATTATCTCGATGCTGGCGGAGGCGTGATGTACGAGAAGATTTTATCCCGCTGGGTGATGGGTAAATTGACCGAAAGCCAGATCGATTTGTTTGTGAAAACTGGCTGGCTGACGCATGAGCAGGGCGAGACGATAAAGGCGACGCCGCGCTAAAGCCGCCAGTTATCTACAGGACTGGCGCGGCGGTGGGCAGATTCAAGGTCAGACTGGGCAAGGTTCAAATACCGCTGGACCATCGCCAGGGACGAGTGCCCGAGAAGCCGCTGAAGCGTGAAGATGTCGCCGCCATTCCGCAGGTACTGAATGGCGAACGTGTGACGGAAGATGTGCGGGTGGACGCGCCCGACGCCTGCCCGCTTCCCGATGCGGTCGAGGATGTGTTTTACCGCGTCGCCCGTCAAGCGCCTGCCTTCGGCGGATAGAAAAAGCGGTTCATTCTTGATGTCGTTTTTTCTGCCGACCAGATAGCGCCATAATTCTTTTTGCGTCCGTTTGCCAAAGTAGACTGTGCGCGGCTTTGACTTCCGTGAAGACTGAAACGGCTTGACTGTCACTTCGCAGGTTTCCATGTTCAAATCTTCCAGATCGAGACGGCTCAATTCTCCCACCCGCAAGCCTGTATCGAGCAGGAAAAGAATCAGAGCGCGGTTGCGATCTGCCTGCTGCGCCCTGCGCTGGTACTGGCGTGTTTTGTCTTTGTGTTCCACCTTGACGGCAACCTGTAGAAGTTTTTCGATTTCGGCATTGGAGAGCGGCGCAATTTCGGGGGGTTGGAATTTGGGCTGTTTGAGATTCAGCGCAATGTTGGGAACGTCCATTTCAGCGGTCAACCATTTGTATAATGCGCGGATCGCTTTCCAGGCGTGAAAAATGGACGTTGGCGAAAGGTCGCCGTAATCGGTTTGCAGGTAGACGATGAAGCGGCGG
>CAILWD010000345.1 GCA_903837815.1 uncultured Chloroflexota bacterium
CAAGATGGGACCAGAGATGCGCTTTTGATATTTGGTCACAACGGCGGGGGCGCAGGTGCAGGCTTTTTGTGTGTCGCCCCAGAATCCGCAGGGGCAGGGGTGTACACAATGGACATGTTTTTCAACCTCAATTTCAGGTGAAGGTATCCTTTTGAAGGCTTTCGTGAAGAACATAACCACATGTGATCTATTTTGCTTTTTGCAATTGCTACTAAAACTCATTTTTATTGGTCTAAGCATCAAGCGTTATGTCCAATAAACCGCTGCGTTTTCCTTCGAATTCGACTCTGATATTATCGAAATTGCCCGATGTGAAATGCAACCTTGCATAGTATGGAGAAACTAGAGATTGCCAATGACGCGATAGGAGAAAAACGGATTTGGTACGATGCAATGATAGCATCCCAAGTGGGGTTGTATAAGGGTGCTTATACGTGTATACATGATATATGCCATACTGCACAGACCCGATTGCGGTGTAAGGCGGATAATCGACAGCCTTACCTTAAAGTGGTTCCAACTTTAGTAGGATTGAAGACCTGATGTCACCACCTTATCGTCAAAGAGGAGTCTTTTTAAACAGGGTGGTGACTGCTTCCAAGGCGATGGGTTGGTTGAGGCGTGGACATGGTTGGTTACCGATGTTTCAGTTTAGCCTTCATCTATTATCGTTTATTGTGTGTGATCTGTTTATATCATCCCCCGATCTGGCTCATGCTGCGCTGCGAACAAGCTGGCATATATGCGAGCATCTTGTGATGCTGCGGTTTACTGAGAACGGCTTGACGATAATAATCATCCAGGGACTGTCCCGAACGCACCGCTTCTCGTAAAGAAATTTCATTCGAATTATCAAGGCAGGGGCGTAATTTACCGTCGGCAGTGAGGCGCAGGCGATTACAGGTTTCGCAAAAATGCTCGCCCAGCGGCGAAATAAACCCCACCGTGCCCGATGCGCCGGGGATGCGAAACGTTCTTGACGGACCGTTCCCAATCACCGTTTGTGCCGGTTGCATATCGAACGCTGAAAGCTGAGCGTGCATCTCTTGTGTAGAAACATATCGCTCGGAGGGGGTTGGAAAACCATCGCCCCAATCCTGTGAATTCCCAATCGGCATAAGTTCGATGAAACGTATATGCCAGTCGTTTTTAATGGTCAACCTGGCAAGGGTGGGTAGTTCATCGTCGTTGAGTCCGCGCACAATAACGGTATTCAACTTGATGGGCGCGAGATGCGCCCGTTCGGCGGCAGCAATCCCTCTCCAAACCCGGTCGATATCCCCTCCGCGGGTGATGCGTATGAATTTTTCGCGGTCAAGCGTATCCAGGCTGATATTAACACGCTTCAAACCCGAATCCGCAAGCGGTTGCGCCAGCCGTTCGAGCAGCATTGCATTGGTTGTAAGACTTACTTCTTCGATACTCGGGATATCGGCGATTCGGTGCGCGATCTCAACAATGTGGGGATGCACCAATGGTTCGCCGCCCGTCAATCTCACGCGCTTCACTCCCCACCTTGAAGCTGTTTCGACGACCCGTAGAATTTCATCCACTGAAAGTTGCTCCGCCCTCGGCTGCCATTGCAGACCCTCCTTCGGCATGCAATAGACACAGCGCAGATTGCAGCGATCTGTGAGAGAGATACGCAGGTATGTAATCGAACGACCGAATGGATCGATGAAGTCTTTCACGTGAATAAGGCGGTCAACCAATAGGTGCCGACGGCAATCGACAGAATGGTGCCCAATGCACGGCGGACGCTTGAAATTGAAAACCGGATCGCGCCCAGCCGGCTTCCGATCAACGCCCCAGCCAGACCGAAGATCAGGAGCGAAACGCCGAACTCGCCAAAATCCAGGGTTCCGTTTGCAACGCGGCCAAACAGCCCGCTCAGTGAGTTGAGGGCGATGAACCCTCCCGCAGATGCGGCGGCTTCTTTGGCGTTCCCCCATTGCATCAGGATGATAAGCGGTGAGAGGAAGATGCCGCCGCCGATGCCGATCATTCCCGAGAGCAGGCCAATGGCGACTCCACTGAGCAATGCGAGCCATAATGGAACCGGACGATGCTTCCAATCCGGCGCTTCGCTGATCACTGGAACCAGAACCATGCGCAATGCAAGATAGGTCAACACTACATACAATAAAGTTGTGTAGGTCTTTTCGGTGAGTATTAAGGTGGCGCCCAGAAATGCCGCCGGGATCGAAGTCACAAGGAACGGAAGCAGCAACCGAAGTCGAAAATGACCGGCGCGCAAGTAATTCACAAACGAGATGGATGAAACAAAGATGTTCAATACCAGTGCAGTGCTCGCCATGACCGCTGCCGGAATGTCAAAAAAGTTCATCGCAGCCAGGTAGCCCGACGCGCCGCCAAAACCTGCGCTGGAATACAACATTGCGATCACGAAAACAAGAAACGAGATAAAGATGTCTGTCATGGCTGTGAGTTCTCGAGGATGGAGAGTGAGGCCGGGATCTGATAATAGGAATATCCGGCACAGGAGCGGCAGAGCACGATTCCCTCATGGAGGATTTCGCGTTCGTTCATGATCTCTTCGCCGCACGCTTCACACCGGACCCGGATGCCGGGTCTCGACACGATGGACTCTATTGTCGCTTTAAGTTGGACCTCCGTCACTGTTAGCATTTCGTCGTCTGGCATGGTTTGGTAGGCTTGCATTTGAGCGAAGTAATGGCGGGATTCATCCTCGGCGTAGATGCAGGCTTTCTCACGGATATCCAATGCAGTCGCCACACGGAAGGCGCGATGAGTTTCCGTATCGATGAACGTTGCGGCGGCTTTGCCATAGTCTTCGATTCGCAGGGTACGATGACCGACGGTGCAATCTGTTGCGGCAGAAAGCCCGTTCACAAAACAACCGTCGGTTTCGGCAATGGTCAGTATCCGTTTCGAGCGCAGGTTCGGACCGAGTTGCAATGAGCCGAGTCCCCTGAGTCCGATACGGACACCGAGTATCTGGCGCGGACAGAGATGGGAATGAAGTTTCGAAGATTTTTCGAGCAGGGGTTGAATATCCATGGTCTTCCTCGAAATACCGGTTTGTCATGGAATGTCATGCCGGTGGACAAAAATACCGTCTCGCGAAAGGAGGCGGCATGGCTTAACACGCATTCTCCTTTCCAAGTCCACCCCATTTACATTAATGGGATTTCGGGGAGGCTGTCCCGTTTCCGGTCCAACCCTTGCGCCTCGAGGGCGGCTGCCCGTTCCGTCATGACATCCGTTTTAGACCGAACAGATCGGAGCGTTGTTTAGGGAATGAATTTCACCAATTCATTCCTTTGTATGATAGTGGATTTCCCCTCTTTCTACATCATCAATCTGGGGTATTTTCGCCGTCACCCCAATGGGTGATGACGAAAATCATTTTGTCAGGTCTTTGGTGGTCTTCTGAATTTCATCGAGCACATCCAGCTCGGCTTTGAGTTCAGTGGAAAGGGAGGAAAAATAGGCTTTCATGTTCTTGACGAATTTACCGATCTCGCGCGCCGAACGCGCCAGCCGTTCCGGTCCGAGAACGATGGCTGCCAGCAGGATGATGACGATCAGTTCATTGCCGCCGATTCCGAAAATATCCATATCAACCTCTGCCGATGATGGCGGCTAATAAGATGCTGATCAGGTAAAGCCCCATCAATGGAGCCATCACCAACCCCATATTGACCGGGTCGACCGTGGGCGTGACCGCCGCGGCAACGAACGCCATGCCAACAATGGCATAACGCCAGCCGCTTGCGAGTTGTTTTGCGGTGACGATTTTCATCTTGGCAAGGAACATGATGATCAGCGGCATTTCGAAACAAACGCCGATCCAAAACATTAGCCGGGTGATGAATTCGAAATAATTTTCAGGACGCACCTGGGTGGTGATACCCATGAAGCCGGTCAGGAAGGGGATGGCAGCCGGGAGCATGATGAACCAGGTGAATGCAACCCCGCCTGCAAAGAGCAGGGTGGCAAACGGGACCATGATAAGCAGCCAGAGGCGTTCCCGGCCCTTTAAGCCGGGCAGGATGAACGCCATAACCTGGTATACGATGAAAGGCATTGCAAGCACAAAGCCGCCCAGGAGCGAGACCTTCATAAAGATTGCAATGTTCTCGGTCAGCTCGATGGAGACGAGATTTGAAATGCCGCCAATGGGCGCCGCAAGATAGGAGATGATCTGTTCAGAGAAGGCGAAGCTGATGCCGGTGGCGACGATCAACGCGAAGAATGCTTTGAAGATGCGGGAACGCAACTCATTGAGATGGGCAAGGAGAGGCGCCGAGCTCTCCATCTGGACGCTGGCTTTTTTGTGGGCGCGCCCAAGCGCGCGAAAGACGCCGCGCCAGTCGCGTTTTTCCTTTTTTAGCGTGTTTACCTGTGCGTTCACTTGTGACATTATCCGTTCTTATCACTGGTTTCCGCTGCTTCCTCGTCGCCTTTCAATCCCTTGCGAAAACTGGTGACGCCTTTGCCGATCTCACCGGCAATTTTACTGATGCGCCCCACGCCGAAAAGCAGGAGCAGGATGACCAGCAGGATGATCAATTCGGGAGTGCCTAAATGAAACATGTTCTTTCTCCTTTATATATCTTTCGACAGGCGGAAGATCCGTGGTGTCGTGACATCCACCTTGAGTTCCCGCAGGACCTGTTCGTTATCGCGGGTTTCGATTACGTGACTGGCAATGCCCACATCCACGCTCAGCTTCTTCAAGCTGGCGATCTTATCGACGTGGAACTCCAGGCTGTTCCGTTCTTCATTGAAGATATATTCGCGGTAGCCAGCCTTATCGAATACCTGGCGAACGGATGGCACGTCTGCCCCGAAGACCTTGGCGGTCTTTAGGAAGTAATCACGCTGTGAAAAATGGATGCGTGCTGGCAGGCGCTTTCCGCTGTTTTGTTTGTAGAGCTGACCCGTGTGCTTGTTCTCCAGCGAACAATAATGCACGCCGAGCTTCAGCCCTTTTTCGAGTGCAAAGTCGAGCAGGTCAAGACAGACCAGTTCGCTGCCTGCAATGGGGAGCCCGCCCGCGTACCAATAATCGTAGAGGACTTTGAAGGGTCTGGCTTTGACTTTGTATCCCTTCTCACGGTAGGTTTCCACGTTATTGAGAGGGAAGCAAAACTCCAATAAGTTGATGCCGAAGATTCCCAATTCTTCGAGCCGCAAAAGAACATCTTTCATTTCTTCCAACGTATACGGCAGGACGGGCATTTCGACCATCACGTTCGGGATGTACTCGCGCGAAAGGGCGATGCGGTCGTAGGTGTGAGTGTGACCTTTGGCAAGGTCGTGCATGCGGATGCTGAAACGGATCTCCGACAACCCGGATTGCCGCAGGGATTTGAGAACGGCGAGGTCGATGTGATCTCCGCTTGTGTAGAGGCGGGTATGCGAATTCGGGTAAAGTTTGCGGGCCTGTTCGAAGAATTTGCACGTCTCTTCCTTATGCAGCAGGGGCTCGCCGCCCGTCAACGCGATATGCCCAAGCGCAGATTTGCCCGCCCGAGTCTCCTCGAGTTCTTTCACAACATCGCGGGTGTGTTCGCGGAAGTATTCGTAATTTTCCTGGTTGGGGTTGAAGCAGTAGAAACAGTCGCGGTGACACTTCAATGAGACGAAGAAGGTCGAACTGCCCGTGCCGGTCTGACAGGCGACGCAGGAAGGCGAGATGCGGTTGGTGTAGATGCTTTTATCGCTGTTGCGGACGGTTGCGCCTCTTTTTCTGAGAGTTTCCACTTTTTGAGCGACCAATTCCGTTGTGTCGTCAGCGTCCACTTCCAAACCCATTGCGCGCACCTGATCCATGAAATCCTGATAGATCTGCACGTAGATGTTTGCATAATCGCGCAGGGCGGGGTTATTAATCCGGGGCAGGGTGGTCTGGGTCACATCAAAGATCATGAGCGCGATCCTTTTATGATTTTCTTCGGCATAAAAGACCCGAACGGATGCGTGCGCCGGTATTCGCACAGGGAGCATAATTTCACGCCCTCCCGCGCCGCCATCCATGATTTGCATCGCTCACACTGGACCAGGGACCCGGATGCAACGACCTGTGACTCTTCTTCACCGAAGACTTGTTGAAAAGCGGGCTCATGATCGAGTGAGATCGCATCGGGTAGGCAGATGTGATCGCAAAGATCGCACCCGATGCAATTTTTCGGCGAGAAAGTAAGAGAAAATGTCGCTTCGTCATTGTTCTTTTCGAATCGTAATGCAGAGCTGGGGCAGGCGCGCCCGCATGTCCCACATGCGGTACATGCCTCTGAAATTGTGAGGGTGGCGAAGCCGAATCCATCAAGGGTGATGGTCGACGAGCTTTCAAGTCGATTCGATAACGTGGAGTTCATTCGCAATCGATCACGCCCCGGTTGGCGCCCTGAAGCGATGCCTCCCTTTTCCATGGCGCGCGCGAGGGCGATCTGTCCTTGCTTCGCCATCATGCGGAAGAGATCGCGGCGGGAGAGCGGCGGATTCTTCGCGTTCCAGAGAGTGCGTTCCACCGGCGATTGAATCTCATCCACGCATTCGATTGCAGAATCATCCTGCCATGCGGAAGTGAAACGGGCGGCATGCCCGGCTTGGGAGTGAATCTCAGAGTGAAGCGAATGCCACTTACAGTCCACACAGGTTTCGGCGCGGAGGGTGAGGCGTTTGATCCCAAGGTTCGAGAGGGTCAATAATGCGCCGGTTCCCAAACTTGCAAGGCATCCTTGAATTTGAATCCCGATGGCTTCGGGGCTTGTCCCAGTTTCAGGGTGAGGATGGAGTCCGCAAAGCAGTTCGACCGGCTGGTCTTCGACATGCGCGGCGCAGGTCAACAAGTCTGCAACATCATCGTCCGCGTGGAAGGCGCCCACGGGGCAAACGGGCAGGCATGCCATGCAGGATTCGCAAATTTCAGAATTGAGTGTGGGGGGCTTGCCGCCTGCAATTGCCTGAACGGGACAAATATCGAAACACGCCGCGCAATCCGAAAGCTGGTCCTGCGCGTGCAGGCAGCGTTTCGATTCGAGGGTGATCTCCGAGCGGTCGATTGCGGCGAACCGCTCGGCGGCGTTCAACAGACTCACAAGGAAACTTCTTTCGGCATTTTGATTTGCAGCGCTTCGGCAGCAGCGAACAATGCGCCGTGGATGAGATGGGCAATGCCGCGGTAGAAATCAGTGGCGGCGTGTTTTTTGACAAGTTTCGCCCAAGCAGGACCCCAGCGTAAAAGGTGATCGGAAAGAAAATCGCGTTGGGCTTGCAGGAGTTCGTTTAGTTTTGGTTCGTCACCCTCTTCAGCCGCCTGGAATGCAAGCGAGGCAAGGTGGGCGACGAAGGACATTTCAAGCCCGATGTGATCATCCGGTTCGTTGTTGATCCGTTCTGCTTGCAAACCGAAACGAGCGTACCACTCGCGGATCTTCAGGGTCTGTTCCTGAAAGAGCAATCTTTTTTCGCTGAAGTATACAGACTCCCACATCGGCGCGGGGACTTTATTCAACCCGATGAAAAGATTCAAATGATCGTCTTTTACCGTTTTGAATTGGGCAGTGTCCAACCCCTCTTTGTTTTCTTTTGCCCAGCGTTCCAAGAGTTCAATGCCGCGCATCGTTTCGGTTTGCTCCGCCGCAAACGGGACTTCGCTGAACACCTCGTCGTAGATGAGCGACTCAAGCCAGGTTTTATCCGGCTCGGCAAACAGGATCTTCCCAAGCAGCCCGAACAGCAGTGATTCCCCAAGGAGGGTGGTTTTCAAATCATTCATCGCGATTGCCTGCATGGGGTTTCTCCTCGACGGATGACCGTCTTCTATGTAAGAATAAACTGCGAAGGACGATTATGAACAGGGTCGCAAGTGAGAGAACGTAGGTGATGAATGTAATCACTTGCAGGGCGCCAATTCCCGCTTTTGTGATCCAGGCACGGATCTTTGCGGCAAGAGTTGGCTCGATGGTTTCAGCAACAGGCGGGTTCGCAAGCGCAGGATGAAGCGCATGGATGATCGAAGATTCCATTGGAATGGGATTTGCATCACCCGTGAGAGCGATCATCTCTCCGGCTCTTACCTGGACTTGAACCTGATCGGCAAGACCTGTGACCTTTGCCTCCCCTTCACGGATGTACAACCAGCCTGTCCCTGTGATGGGAACTTCCAATGCAAAATTGCCGCCGGTGATCTCGATATTCACATTCGCCAGATGGATATTCAATGTGTCGACAGGTGTTTCGCTTTTCCCCCACAACCATCCGTAATCCATATTGAATTCAAGCCCGGCAACTGTGGCATTCGTCTCGGGCGGCAGGATGACCCTGCCATCGTTCCAATCAATAAACTGGGTCTCGGGGCGAGGTTTGAGTTGAAAATCGGACGGCGAAGAGTCATCAGAGATGCTTTTGGGTATGGCGTAATATCCCGGCGCAAAAGCGGTGACGTAACGGGTTTCAGATGGAAGGTCTGGGATCAGATACTCGCCGGAAGATGGATCTGCAGCTTGGATAATCCCCGCTTCTCCCACATCCACCCATGCGAACGGCAGGAGGTCGCTCCGTTCATTTGTAATCGTGCCTGATAAAGATTTGGTTTCGGTTGGTGAGAACTCGACATTTGCTTTTGGATTCTCAAACAGGTCAACGTATTTAGAAGGCGAAGACAGGTTTTGATCTGCCAAAGCAATGACATCGGCTGTCAGCAGATATTGCCCAACCGGAACATCCTCGAACGTAAATTTGCCCTGCGTCGATGAAACCTGATATAACGGACCAGCGGGCAGTTGCAACGCCCAAAGTTTCATTTCATTGGTCGTTTCGATCCCGCCTTCGATTTGTCCATTGACGGCATGGGCGGTTAAAGTGACGGTTGGCGCTTGTCCCGTGTGCGGGTCGAGGGTCACCTGTGCTGCTTCCGGGCTGACGTATAAAATCCCATTCAGAATCTGCGGCGGGACGGCCAGGTTATAGACTGTAGGCGCTTGCGATAGTTGTTCCAGCTCCAGGGTCGCAACCCCATCTGAATTCGAAATGCCGCCGCTGAATCGATCACGCCATTCGTAAAGAATGGTTGAGGCTTCGACCGTCAGCCCCGCCAGCGGTTCATTCGTCGCTTCTTCCAACACACTTACGGGAATTTCCACATTTTGGCTGGCATCCACGCGCGCCCAGCGCGAATCGACGGCGGTTTGTCCGCCTGAAGAAGTGGCAGTGACAACGAAATTCACCGTTCCGGTGGGTATGCCTGCCTGTGCAAGAGAATCATCGTGGCATTGTGTGCATTGCCGGGTGGCAGGTTTGGACGAATACGCCGGCGGCGCGCCCATGTTGATGGCGACGTTGAATGTAAAATCGCCATTCGCTGTTGGGCTGGTTTCAAGAGATTCGGTGACTTCACTGTTTGAAATAATATCGAGTCGGACTTTTACATTCGCAATGGTTGCCGGGTCTTTGGAATACACCCTGCCGCTGATGATCTCGGGCGCGAGTGAGTAACCCGTCACATAAAACGTTTCGCCATTACCGGGCGAGGCGAGCACGATGGCAATATCATCGTTGTTGACGGGCACGCCGGATACATCGTACACCGCGTTGTATTTGATCGGCATGCTTTCAACAAGCGGAGACCGCGGGAAAGCCGTACACCATGAGAGCCCGATCCCGCCCGCATGACAGGCTTCGCAACTCAAGTCGATGACGCGAGCCGGTTCGTTCTGTCCGCGCCGGTGGTGACATTGGCGGCAATCCGATTGCACGTCGGGGACGGGCGAATCGGGAAAAGCTGTCAGGTCGTTCAGATCCCACAAACGCACGGTATTGTCCCCTCCGCCCGAAGCAAGGGTCTTTCCATCCGGCGAGAAGGCAACCGCGTAAACAAAATCTTCATGCCCTTGTAATATTTTCAGTTCGGTTCCATCGTCAACCTTCCACAAGCGGACAGTCTGGTCGACCGAACCGGTTGCGATTGTCTGTCCATCCGGTGAGAAGGCGATACCCAAGATGCTGGATTTATGCCCTTTCAAAACCCGGATCAAACTTCCGTCGGAAATTTTCCAAAGATGTATTGTCCTGTCGAACCCGCAGGATGCCAGGGTTCCTCCATCGGGTGAAAAGGCAAGGCAGCGAGGCCAATCGGTATGCCCGGCAAACGTGTAGAGTAATTCACCGTTCGAGACCTTCCACACACGGATGCTGTTATCTGAAAGTCCGCCTGCGACCAGAGAGCCATCAGGGGAAAGCGCCGTTACACGGATGCCCGATGCTCCGTTGATGGCGAGCGTGAATTCGCCGCTGTTGACATTCCAAATGCGGATCGTGTCATCATCCGAAGCGGCGGCGAGAAGAGAACCGTCACGATTAAGAGAGATACTGCGCACCCAACCGGTTGGCTCTGTAAACGAGCCGGGATTTTGAAGCGTTGAAATATCCCAAAACTTGATTGCGTTATCGAATAGCCCTGCTGCAAGCAGGTTTGTCTGGGGCAGAAAGAGAAGGCTGCGCACCCAAACGCCGGTTTGAATAAATTCCGGCTGTGAAAATTGCCCGGTATCGAAGAGATAGATTCCGGAAGTTCCCCCGACTGCAAGATGTTTCCCGTCGGATGAAAAGGCGAGGGCGTGGGCTCGTTCGTATCCGCTGGGAGAAAGCTCCAGAACCCGGACCAGGTCCCCGGTCTGGGTTGAGGCGCGGCTGAAAGCCATCAATAGAATGGTGGAAATCAAGAGAGGGAGAAGAAGGAGCGTTTTGTTTTTTGATTTCATGTTTTGAACAAAATGGGGGTGAGCTTTTGCCCACCCCCAAAGAGGCGTTCCTATGCTGGTTCAGAGACCGATGCGGTAGTGTGTGGCATAGAAGATGAAACGTCCCATCGCTTCGCCGATCAGCGCAAGAGCGAAGGCGCTGTAGGCGAGGGTTGTAAGGGTTTGCTCTTTATCAGCGACGGATGCGTTGTGGTAGAGGTATGCCGCGAGCACACCTGCACCAACAAATAGGACCAGCAGACGCAGTAAGAACACGAAACCATAGGAACCAATCATCATGTTCAGCGATTGCAGCGCCGCGCCTCCCTGTGTGGCAAGATATGCCAGATAGAGTGGGAGGACGACAAACTCGATGCCCAGCAGCACGATGGCGCTGATGGCAAGCATCTGAAGGATATTGTTGACGATAGGCGTCTCTGTTTTCTTGAGCCCGGCGTGACCCATGACGAGCGCGGCGGCCATTCCAAGCGAACCGATCAGCAAACTGCCAACGATGAAGGTGACTGGCGTGGCAATCGTATTCCATGCCGGCTGGGTGGCGATCATGTACACCATGCCCATGGCGTAGATGTAAGCAAGAGCAATCAGGGCGGTGATCCAGCCGATGGCATTGCGCAAGCCTTCGCCGCCAACTTTGCGCCATTGCAGGTAGGTGTACAGCGCGGCGAAGACGATGAAGGTCACGGCAATGACCACTTCACGGCTGACCCATGAAGAGCCGAGGTTCGGCACGGCGCGAGCGATGTGCAGCGGACTGCCAAGATGGAAGAGCGAGGCAAGTAACGCCAGCGCCATGAGCGGCACGACGAGGAAGAGCGGACGATTGGTCAGGCGGTTTGTAAGATCACCTCCCACCTTTGGGGTGAGATACGCGCGCACGATTATCAGCGCGATCATCAAACCGGCGGCGGTCTGCCCAAGGATTGTGAAGGCTAGCAAAGCCCATTCGCGAGTGTTCATCTTAGAGCTCCTCCAGATTCATCAGGTGCCCATCGCCGGAGCGGGACGACTTGGTGACCTTGTTTGGTTTGTAAACCACGGCGGGTTTGGTGATGGTTGGGTCGGGCAGGGGAGCCGGGTCTGCAAACGTGCCGTATTTTTCCCTGATCTCGTTCAATGGACCAAAGTCCATGGCGCGATACGGGCAGGATTCCACGCAGGCGGGGCGTTCGCCCTTGTCCACGAGGTCGTGGCACATGTCGCACTTGGTCATTACGTTCAGTTCTTCGTTGAATTGCGGGGCTCCGTACGGGCAAGCCCACGAGCAATAGCGGCATCCGATGCACATGTCGGCGTTGATGAGGACGATGCCGTCATCCCGTTTCGAGATTGCGCTGGTCGGGCAGACGTCCATGCAGATCGGTTTTTCGCAGTGCATGCATGCCGACGAAACGGAATATGCATACACATTGCTGGGGATCATCTGGCCGTTTTGATCGACCCACTCGCCGCCTTCATATTGGAACACCCTGCGCCAGCGGACTCCCACGGGCAGGCTGCTCCTGTCTTTGCAGGCGATCTGGCAAGCTTTACAGCCAGAGCACTTGTTTAGATCGACATAAAAAGCAAGTTGTTTAGCCATGGTTCATTCTCCTTATAACCTCTCGACCTGAACCAGGTTGGTGTGCGCCGTGAAGCCCTTTGCCATCGGGGTCGGGCGGTAGTTCGTCAGCGTGTTGCCACAGCCGCGAGTATCCACACCATCGGCGTTCGGAGTGTAATGAGCGCCTTGAGGAATATTGGTCGCACCAGGGCGGATGCGATTCGTCACGTAGGCGGGGATGTGAACAACGCCGCGGTCGTTGTAGACCTTGACCATATCGCCGTTCTTGATGCCACGCGTTTCTGCGTCGAGCGGATTGATCCAAATGCATTGCGGATGCGCCTCGCGCAGGATGTCCACATTCTCAAAGGTCGAATGTGAGCGCGCAACGAAGTGCGTGGTCTGCATCAGCAAAGGATAGGTCTCGCGCAGGGGGTCGCTCACGCCTTCCCATTCGGGGATGTAGGACGGGATCGGGGGAATCTCCTCATTCTTCAAATTCGCCAGGACGGGCGAGTAGATCTCGATCTTGCCGGTTGCCGTGGAGAGTGGATTCGCCTCTGGATCCGCCCGGAACGCTTCGAATGCGACGAAGGGTTTTCCGCCGGGGAGTTTGAAGAAACCTTTCTCCTTGAATTCCTCAAGGGATGGGAAATCCGGAACGCTCGCTTGAGCGCCAGCCACCATATCGCGCATCCAGTCTTCGCGGGTGTTGTGACCGTCGCGGAAATCGTCGCCGAAGCCGAGCCGGTCTGCGAGTTGCTCTGCGATCCAGACATCATCTTTGGATTCGAACATCGGCTCGATAACCTTGTGGTTGTAGAGCGCCCAGGCATGGTTACCCTTGATGCCGTGACCTTCGCCGGTGATGATGTTATCCACTTCGAAGCCGGTGGTGCCGGGCAGAATGATGTCTGACCACATGGCGCTCGGGGTCATTCCAACTTCGACTGTGACGAGCATCTCGAGTTTGGATTCGTCCGAGAGCACTTCCTTGGTGTAGTTGACATTGGCATGTTGGTTGATGACGCAGTTGCCGCCGTGGTTCCACATGAACTTCATGTTGGATTTCAGGCGCACATCCTTGTTGGTTTGCGCAGTGGTGGTGTCGCCGGCATTGGCGCTCCAGCCTGTGCTGGCACCGCGGATGTAATCCTTCTCCACCGTCATCTCGGTGCCGCGTGTGATGAAATCGGGCCACATGAAGCACGGGATGGAAACCTGAACCGGGTTCGGGGGAACCGGGATCCCGCCCATCGGGCAGTATCCGCCGCCGGGGAGTTGTCCCGTATTCCCGCCCTTGATGCCGAAATTGCCGGTCATTGCGGCGAGGATCGGAACCGCGCGGACGAATTGTTCACCGTAGGCGCGTCTCTGTGGACCCCAGCATTGAATGATGGCGCAGGGTTTAATCGAAGCGATCTCTCGCGCCAGGTTCGCAATGCGTTCCGCCGGGATGCCTGTGATGGCAGCCGCCCATTCGGGGGTCTTCTCGACTTTGTCGTATCCCTTGCCCATCAAGTACGCCATGTAGGATGAATTGCGCGGCGCGCCTTCGGGCAGGGTGCTTTCATCGAAACCGGCGGTGTGGGTCGCCATGAATTCCTTGTCGTACAGGTTTTCCTTGACCATCACATACGCCATGGCGGCGATGAGAGCCACATCCGTTCCGGGGTTGATCGGGATCCACTCAGCCTGGGTCGCTGTGACCGTATCCGTCATGATCGGATCCACGACGATGAACTTGGTGCCCTTTTCAGCGGCTTTCATATACCAATAGCCGCCGTTATCGCCGCCCGCGCGCGTGACGAGTGAATTATCGCCGAGCAGAAGCACCAGCTTGGAATTGAGCACATCATCCGCCGAGTTTCCAGCGTATCCCCCGGTGATGTACGGCATCGCCACGCCATAGGCTGCTTCGCTGTACGTTCCGTAATAACCGACGTACCCGCCGTTCATGCTCAACAATCTTTGGATCATCGAAGAGCCGTCCGGACCGCTCCAGGTGACGCCCCAGGCGTAGTTGAAGTAGAACGCATCGTTGCCATAGGTTTCCTTGATGCGTTTCATTTCATTGGCGATCGTATCCAGCGCCTCTTCCCAGGAAATGCGCTCGAACTTGCCTTCGCCGCGTTTGCCCACTCTCTTCATGGGGTATTTCAGACGATCGGGGGCATAAACGCGCCTGATCTGAGAACGTCCGCGCAGGCAGGGGATGGCGCGTGGAGATTCAGGCGTCTCTTCCTCCACAGGTGTGGGGTCGGGGATGATGCGTAGGAGAGTGCCGTCCTTGACCTTGGTGGCCAATATACAACGGCCGCCGCAGTTGTGATAGCACCCTACTGTGAGAGTTTGTTCCTCACCCGTTGCCGCAGCGCCCTCAATGGCTTTGAGGCCGTAATCGACACCGCCCGCAAGCGCGGCCGTCCCGCCGATGGCGGCGCTCCATTTAAGGAAACTGCGCCGGGTCATCACAGTGTCGTTCAGGGCTTTGGTGAGGAAATTATTTTGTGTCATTGCTTTCCTCCGTTACAGAATGAAAGGTCGATATGGTTGGAAATGGGACAGGCCCGAAATATGGGCGCAAGGGAAATTGAATTTTTCAATATGCACACTCCTGATGATGAAATATATGGCGTCGGACGCCGAATTTGTGTCTTCATCCATCATCAGGATACCATTCGGTTTTTTTGGCATCATCCCACCTTTGAGCGCTCTTTACTCACCCTTAAGGGTGATTCGGCGGCTCGAATTCAAGTCCACTGACCTGGCTCAACTCCCAGGGATTGTTTTCGAAGTGACAGCGCGAGCAATCGACCTTGCTTTGCAGGTCGTGTGAAAAACGGAGTTCGCCACCATCTTCCTGAAAAAGGACCCAACGGCTGTCTTCAATCGATGGACCTGCCAGAAGTGAGTTATTACCATGGCACGCCTCGCAGGTTACGGACGCATGAGCGGGTCCGTGGACCGAGCCGCTGGTTTGCGCCACTGCCGTTGCCGCCGGGTGACAGTTTCCTCCGCCGCAGAAGGAAGAACCGGTTGTTGGGTGTCCGCCGGTTGGAGTGGCAGGCAGTTCGTAAAAAACGATGGGGATGTTCGAATGGCACCCCGAGTCCGTGCAGGAGATTTTGACAATATGCGGATCATGACAATCAACACAAGCAAATGTGGGATGGGCGCTTCCAATGGAAGGAGACTGGTGACACTGATTGCAGATGGAATCTTCGCCCAGACCCGCCTCACTCTGACCCGTTAGTGGGTTGCTCTCCCGAAGCACATCCACCACGATTCCATTCTCCACCGAATGGCAGTCTTCACATTCAACCGGGTCTTCCGCCGCTGCGTGGACGCTTGCCCCCCATATCGTTGTAATTTCATTTTGCCGTTCAGGGATTTGAGGTGTCGACGTCTGTGTGGGGAGCGGCGTATTGGTCGGGCTCATCGTTGGAATGGCCTCAGCGCTCCAGCAGGATACAATGAAAAATAGGTTCAGGCAAAATGGCAGGCATCTCTTCATTTGCATCGGTGTTAACTGTCGCGCGGCGAGACCAAACCATGTTTCAAGGCATAGGTCGCGGCTTGGGTGCGGTTTTCCAATTGCAACTTCTCGAGAATATTTTTTATGTGACTCTTGACCGTATTGACAGAGATCGTCAGTTTGTCGGCGATTTCATGATTGCTGGCGCCGCTTGCCACCAGCCGCAGGACGAATAACTCGCGCTCGGTAAGGGGTTGTTCGCCTTTGTCTTCGTCTGCCATCCGGTTCGCCACGCTCCTGAGCAATTTCGACGCCATCGCGCGAGTCATGGCGGGTTCGCCGTGAGTGACGCCGTGCAGGAGGTCGAACAATTCATTCGCATCGAGGCTTTTTAATAGATATCCAGCCACACCGATCTGAGCCGCTTCATATAAATGCCCGTCCCGTTCGGAGGATGTGAGCATCACCACGGCAATCTGCGGGAACTGCTGCCGTATCTCTTTTGCCGCCTGAAGACCGTCGGTTTGCGGCATGTAAATATCCATCAGGATCACGTCCGGGTTTAGTTTGCCCGCCATTTGGACAGCCTCCTCCCCTGTTTCCGCCTCGCCGATAACCTCAACCAGGTCTTCACGGGTCTTCATCAAACCGATCAACCCCTGGCGGAACAATTTATGGTCGTCTGCTATCAACACTTTGATCGTCATTCTTTTACCATCTCTCTATAATCCCACGCGGATGTGCGTGGCATAAAACAGGAACCGCCCGATGATCTCTCCCACCAGAATAAGCAGGCAGGAAAGATAAACGGGCAACATCAAGCTCTGCGGCGTGGATTGTCTTGTGTACATCTTTATCACAGCAATGCCCAGTGAAACCGGCGCGTAGATCAGGAATGCCAGCCGTAACAGCAAAAGTGGGAGGTAAATTTGAACGAGCAGACTCAGGCTTGTGCGAGCAATCAGATATCCCTGAGAAAGGAGGCGGATTTGCATCAAAAGAATCCCCAGGCTCAATGCGGCAAGGACAATCGTCAAAACGGTCAACCCACCGGACGAATAGCGGATGACCTGGGCGCGCAGGCTCATATCATCGGTTTTTTGAATTTCAGCAAATTTCAAATCCAGCATCATCAAACAGGCTATTGCCATGCTGCCGAGCATCAATGCGGTTGTAAAAAAAGAAATGATGACCGAGGGCGAATTCCATGCCGCCTGAGTGGGAATCAGATAGATGCGTGCCATGCAATAGATCAGAACGAACCCGAATACAATCGCCAGCCAACCCAGCCCACTAATCAGAATGCGTCGGTGAGGCTGGAAATATACAAGATACAAGACGATAATTGTCGTCAGAAAGAACAAAACCGTGAAGGCGATCTCCCTGCTCAGCCAGGATGTTCTGAAATTCAACAAAGCCAGGAAGGAGTGAAACGGTTTGCTCAAATGGAAGTGCGCACCGCCCATGGCGACAACGATGGTAAAAGCAATCACAAGGATTGGATTGAAAATCACGCGGTCGATCTCCTGCGAACTGAACTTCGAAACCGCCAGATACCGGATCAACCAGATGATGAAGAAAGCCCCGACCGCCAATTGCATCAGGATCGTGTAAACCGGCAATGCCCATTCACGGACGTTCATTGGATCACCACGCTTTGTTTTTGAAGTCTTTCCCTTTGCAGGCAGGGCAGGCGGCATTCGATATGCGTTCCGCGCCCGACCGCTGATCGAATGTACAGGCTGCCGCCCGAACTCTCGGCGCGTTCCCGCATGGTCTGCAATCCGAAACTTCGCTTTGAACCTGCCGTTTGAAAACCAACCCCGTCATCGTCGACATGCATGTGGATGTATTCGCCTTCCTCTCTCTTTTCCCTCCAAATGGCAACGTCCACGTGTCCGGCTTGCGCATGCTTGCGGACGTTTGTCAGCGCTTCTTGCAGGATGCAAACAAGTTGTACCTCCGCAATCGAAGATAGGTTCAATTCGCCGTCCACGCGAAAATCAAAATTCGTAACGACACCCATTTGAATGCCGAACTCAGTCAGGTATTCCTCTGTCGCAGCTTCAAGTCCCTTCTCCTGGGCGAGTGTGGTGCGCAGGCTCAAAATATTTTCGCGCACATCGGCATGGGCGGTCTGGATCGCCTGCCGCATTTTCAATAATTCTTCCTGCAATTTATCAACCCTGCCCTGACTCAAAAACGATCCCAAGGTTTGGGTTTGAAGATTCAAATAACCAAGCACTTGCGCCAGCCCGTCGTGCATTTCACGCGCGATGCGGCTCCGCTCCTGAACGATGGATAGTGACTGCAATTGAGAAGTCATCAAGCCATGTTGAATGGCGATTGCTACCTGGTCTGCCATGCTTTCCAACCAGATCATGTCGGTATCGGAGAATGGATTGTCGTCGAATCGCACGGTCCAGAGGGCGCCGATGGTCGTGTTCTCGAGCTTGAGCGGCATGATGACCGCCGATTTTGCGGTTTCATCGGTGAAAAAACAGATTCCCTCCGTTGGATCGATTTCTGCCTTGCTTTTGGAAGAAAAATGGGATGAGGTTTTCACAACATTCCCAATAAGCGAATTTGTCACAATTACCGGGGATTCATCCACAAGGCGGCTCACTCCGCTCCTTGAGTAACATTTCAACTCAAGAAAGGCTTTCTCCTGATTCAAGATCGCCAGACCGACAAAGTCCGCACGCAACAACCCGCTGACGTTCTCCACAATATAAACAAGGATGTCATCCACATGTTCAAGCTCAGCGATGCGTCGGCTGATGCTCACAAGCGCATCCATCCACTTTTCGGCATTTCGCCGCGCGAGGATTTGTGCTTCGAATGCCTCCTGTTGAGCGCGGTCACGTTCATTCTGGAGAGCCTCGACCTGTCTCTTTCGAATGGCTTCGAATACATCCAAAGCCCGGGTCACAAAATATGTAACGATGATCGCAGACAGCATGCGCCATATCTCGATGGGCATGCCAGTGGTGCTTAGCACACTTTTGTAATCGAGCCAGGTGTTGAGCCCGTAAGGTTGGGTTACCTCCAAAACTTCTCCACTAAAGGCGTTGTGGATCACCCTGTCATAGTTGTAATAGGAAGCGGGTCCGTATGGAGCCGCGGGAACGATCAATCCCATGACCACTGCTTCGAACAGAAATGCCAGCCCGGCTCCGAGCATCAGGTTCGAGACATCTTGAAAACCGGCTTTGCGCTGCGCATACCATTCGCGCAGGAATCCGATCCCTGCCAGAAAACTACCGGGCAGATATAACAGGTAACGGGTCCAAATCTCGATTGGGATCTCGATCGGTGACGGGGTGATGAACGTTGTTGCGGCATAGGTTACAACAAAAGCAATGGGAACGATCAAAATACCCGGGATGAAAATGCTCCAGGCGGGGAGGGGATTCAGGTTGTTCAGCATCCCCCAACCAAAGCGCAGAATGAGCAAGCCCGTCAACAGATGGAGACCGACCCGTAAAATGCTCAACCCATTCGCAAGCTCGCCAAGCGACCTGCTGACGAGGAACATTTCCGTCCAGCCAGCCGCGCCGCCTACAAAGCCGAAAGAAGCCAGCCAGGGCAGTTCCTTCTTTAAAGGAAAATCTCCCTCCCGCCTCAATTGCAAATACGCTGCCAGCCCCAAACCTTCGAAAGCCAGACCGTAGAAGAAGAAGAGAAGAATCACCGTATCACGTATCTATCAGGAAGAATCTTTTGTTTGTGAAATATATCTCAATTATTGTAGCCCCACTTCTTCCATCTTGCAATTGACCAAACGTAAAAAATCAAGTTATTTTTGTCATATGTGTCGTATTGAAATCCTGTTACCCCTGACTCACCCTGTTATTTTATGCTGTTCATCAATTTCGGACGGTATTGCAACGCCTCCGCCAAATGCGGTGACTGTATCTCTTCACTTCCCGCTAAATCCGAAATTGTGCGCGCCAATTTCAAGATGCGGTGATATGCCCGCGCTGACAAATTAAGTTGACTCATCGCCGCCCGCATCAAATTCTGACCTTCAGCCTGTAACTTGCAAAATTGCCTTACCTCCCCAATACGCATATCCGCGTTGCAGAGGACATCGGAATTGGTAGACTTGCCCTGAGCCTTGCTGAAGGGTTGGGAGTTGGTAAATCGGTCGTGTTGGATGTCTCTTGCGGTTTGGACGCGCTTGCGAATGGATTCGCTTGATTCTCCCAATCGATCTCCGCTGAGTTTTTCGTAATCTACTCGTGGAACTTCGATGTGAATATCAATACGATCAAGTAAGGGACCCGAAATGCGTTTTTGATATTTGGTCACCACGGCGGGGGCACAGGTGCAGGGCTTTTGAGAATCTCCATAGTAACCACAAGGACAGGGGTGTACACAATTGAAAATAAATCCTGTTTATTTATCAGGTTGAAATTACTTTGTCTCTGTCACTTTGCGGATGCTGCGTGGCTGCTCTGTATTGTATCCCTTTGCAAGGGTCAGGTGGTAAGCAAATAACTGCGCAGGCAAAATACTTACCATCGGAGAAAG
>CAILWD010000346.1 GCA_903837815.1 uncultured Chloroflexota bacterium
AACGAACAGGCGGTGGCGTTTATCCGACGCTGTATCAACCCGCAGCAGGCGCTCACCGCCGTCTTCGAAGACAAACTGGCGGGTTTTGTCGGCTTGCAATACGGTGACCGGTCCTTCCTGCGCCTGCGCCTTTCGCAGTTTGTCGACAGGTTTGGCTGGCTGCTCGGGCGGATTCGATTCCGTCAGGCGGTTCTGTTCGAGCAATCGGTGGGGGCGGGCGACCTGCGAATTGAAAGTATCGCGGTTGACCCCGCCATGCGCGGGCAGGGAGTTGGCACCTGGTTGCTCAATGCCGCCACAGACTTTGCAGGCAGGCAGGGCTTCAGGGCGGCTCATATCAATGTCCCCGACACCGCTTCAGACTTATTCAAACTCTGCCGCAGGGTCGGCTTCAACTACGTCTCCACCCAAACGCAGAACTTCCTCAAGCCGTTCAACATCAACAACTTTGTTACGCTGACCAAGATCATCTCGCTTTCAGGAAGTTCCAATGTCCCACTCCGCGCCGAACAATAACGTCCACCCCGTTTCCCAAGCCGAGCGCATTCACATCCTCGACATCCTGCGCGGATTTGCCGTCTTTGGTATTCTGGCAGTCAACATCGGCGGGTTTGCCACCCCCGTTTTCTTCCCCGGTTATGTCACGCCCGAATTGACCTGGTACGATGAACTGGCGGAATGGCTGATGTATTTCTTCGCCGAGGGCAAGTTCTACACCATCTTCTCCTTCTTGTTTGGATTGGGATTCTCCGTCCAGATGGCGCGCGCCGAAGCGAAAGGCAGGGATGTCCGCTCGTTTTATCCGCTCCGACTGTGGGTGCTGTTCGCCCTGGGCATTTTACACGCTGCCATCTTTTGGATTGGCGACATCCTGCGCCTTTACGCCCTGCTTGGTTTTGCCCTGCTGGCTTTCCGCAAACGCTCGAACAAAACCCTGCTCATCTGGGCGGGGATATTCTTTGCCATCGGTTTTTTCCTGCTCGTCTTCGTTGGCGGTCCGCACGGCGGCGGGGAGGAAATGCCCGGCTTGGACGTGATTGCGCTGGCGCGGCAGGCATACAACAGCGACTCGTTCCTTTCGGTGGTCATCTTCCAGTTCTTTGCTGCCTTCATTTCGTTCATGGTCATCGCTTTCACGCAGGGCGGGACGGTGATGGCGCTCTTCCTGCTCGGCTTGCTGGCGGGACGGATGAAACTCTTCGAGCAGTTGGGCGAACACCGCGCATTTTTTACGAAGGTCATTCCGCTGGGCTTGCTGGTGGGATTGGTCTTCAATTCGCTCTTTGTCTTCACGGAGGAACCCTGGCTTGCCAGCCTGGGATTCACCGTCGGCGCGCCCGCGTTTGCGGCGGTCTACGTCAGCGGGTTATCCCTGCTTTCGCTTAGGGAAAATGGCACAAAATTTCTTACCCCCATCTCGAAGGTCGGACGCATGGCGTTGACCAATTACGTCATGCAGTCGGTGATTTGCTCGTTCCTCTTCAGCGGCTATGGGGTTGGACTCTACGAGAAAGTCGGCGCGGCTGGACTTTGGGGAGTCACCTTCGCCATTTACCTGTGCCAGATTCCGCTCAGCGGCTGGTGGCTCTCGCGCTTCCAGTTCGGTCCGCTCGAATGGCTGTGGCGCTCGCTGACCTACAGGGAGCGCCAGCCGTTTTTGCTCCGCCCGTAATTTTTGCAAACCGCGTCCCGTAGGGCGCGGTTTTTTATCAAACGCTGATTCTGGACGTTGTTTGTTTGATAGATACTTCAAAAAAATCTGCGTCCATCTGCGTTTTTCAGCGTCCAAAAACAAAGTGTAAGACAATCAGACCAAACGGCAACTTTCCCATCTTTTGTGCGTATATTTTTCAGACTTTGAATTTTTCGTAAAAGGGAATAAACTAAACACAACGCCCTTTTCGAAGGAGACTTGAAAATGAAAAATCGTGGTCGTTCCCAACTTGCCCTCGGCGTCATCCTCATTTTGCTTGGCGCCTGGTTTCTCGCGGACAAAAGCGTGCCCGCATTTCACAACCTTTTCGACCAATACAGCGAATTCCCGCTCAACATGCTGGTGATCGGCGCAGGCATCTTCATCGTCGGTCTGATTCTCGGACAGCCCGGCATGTCTGTCCCTGCCGCAATCGTCGCCGGCATCGGCGGCATCTTCTATTATCAGGACATGTACAGAGATTACACCTCCTGGTCCTACATGTG